>DJRI01000154.1 GCA_002440045.1 Ruminococcaceae bacterium UBA6364
CCGAGGGTGAGATTAATTCATAGCAAAAAGAAATAATTTAAAAACAATCTGCTTTTACGCTTAAATTTCAATTCTTATTGCGTTCTTTCTTTTTATGTGTAGCCTCTTATCCTTATTTCACTTTTTGCGCTCCGGGCATTTTTAACAGTCCCTAAAAGCTTATGCCTCCGCCGCCGTGCGTATCCCCCGAAGAGCTTGTGTGCGTCGAAGAGCCCCCGTCCGAATCTGGCGGCGGGTCTTTCGGCTTCGGCGTGGCGGTTACGGTGCGATAAAGGAAAATATCGTCCGATTTTGTAAGAACCATACTGCCGGGCTTAATGTATCTTGAAGCGCCTGTCTGCATTTTTACCGATTTGTGCTTTGATTTCATTACTCCCACGCCTATAAGCCCCGCTACGGCGCCCAAAACAACCGCAATCGCAAGACGTATAAGCGTCTGTTTTATGCGATAGCCTTTCATATACTCTTTGTATTCATCGGAATTATAGTATTCGTCCGAGTAATAATAGCCGTCGTTTGTGTCGGAATTATCGCCCGAAGAAGAAAGCTCGCTGTCGGAGAAGTTCGTGAATTCTTTAAACACACTGTAAAAATCGCGGTCGTTCAAATATTGCACAACGCTTTGGCAATATTCGTCAATGTCGGCGTCCGAAAAAGCCGAAATGCACGTTCCCTTTGTTGAAATATAAAGCTTGTTTTCGCCTTTTGCGTTACTTTCGCTGAAAACGAGCAGGCACAAAGCGCCGTCGTCTTTATAGTCGTTGTAATCGTAAAAATCGTCGGCATATTCTTCGTCGGTCTTGTCGCCGAGCGTGTCGACCGTTACAACAACAAGGCTTATGTCGTACTTTGTCGAAAGCGCGGAAAGCTGTGTCTGCAAAAGGGCTTCTTCATCGTCCGAAAGAAGCGCGCCGTTGTCGTAAACGAGCGTGTCGTTAAAGCCGAAAGCGCCGGTGCAAAGAACAGAAAAAAGCGAAAATACCGTCAAAATAAGAGCAACGGTTTTAAAAAATATTTTGTTTTTCATTTTGCACCCTCCTTTAAACCATAAAGTAGCCGAGCATGAGCTCGATTAAAAAGGCGATTGCCGCAGAAATGCCGCCGATTATGCCGAACCATTTGGCGCTTGCTTTTTTGTCTATCGGCAGATTTCCGATGAATTTTCCCGTCTGACCGTTCATGGCAAAGGTGTATTTCTGGCCGTTCCAGTCGGTGTTTAAAAGCCACACGGGGCAAAGCGCATATTTTGCCCTGCCGTTTTTAAGATTGATGTTTCCGGCGTCGATTTTAAGGTTGCCGTATTCTGAGGCAGTCTGAGAAAACGAGGATTCCGTGCTTTGCTTTATGCGCTGATTTGCACGCTCAACGCTCTTTTCGGAGTCAACGTCGTATTTGTCGGCATAAAAACCCGCAAGATACGCCGTGTTGAAATCCACAGCCTGTGAAAAATCAAAAGGCTCAAGCGATTCCGAAAGGTCGTCGGGCATTTTTACAGAGCCGTCAACGGGAACGTTTTCAAACGAGATGCTGCCCGCGCGAAGAAGCGAGAAATAAGAGGTTTCAACATAGTCGTTTTCGCTGTCGCTCCACATAGCCGTTTTTGTGCCTTTAAAGCAGTATTCTGCGTTAACGTCGGCGTCAAAAAGCCAAAACGGAACATATATGCCCTTGATTTCGTCGATATGGTTTTCGGAGGTGAAAACCTTCGGCAAGAGCCGTTTGCCGCTCATGTGCTTTTTAAGCCCTTCTTTGGCGGCTTTTTTGTCTAATTTAAACGGAAGAATGAAGTCGGGCTTCAGCGCGCCCGAAAGCTTTCCCGACATAACGACGGGGTTGCCGCAATACGGGCACGAGGAGGCGGCTGTCGTTTCGTCGCAGATAATTTCGCCGCCGCAGGAATTGCAGACGTATACAACCATTCCGCTGTTTTCGTCAAGCTTTTGCGTTTCTTCGGAGGTCCAGTTCATACTGTCCTCTTTTGAAGTTTCGTTTATTGCTTCGCCGTAGGATTTTAACGTGTCAATGTCAAACTCCGTGTCGCAATAGGGGCATCTGAGCTTTTGAAGCGAGGGGTCGTAGTTAATGCTTCCCCCGCAGCTCGGGCATTTGTATTCGAGTAAGGTCGGCATTATGTTACCTCCTTTATCTGTCTATATCGTCTGAATTGAAAATATCACCGCACTGAGGGCAGAATTTCGGCGGGTTTTGGGGGTCTTCGGGCACCCAGCCGCATTTGCTGCATTTATAGCGCGGCGCGCTTTCGGGGCGCTTTGCGCCGCATTCGGGGCAGAATTTGCCCGTGCTTTTTGCGCCGCAGGCACATACCCATTCGTCCGAGGGCTTTTGGCTGCCGCAGTTTGTGCAGAATTTGCCTGTGTTTTCCGCTCCGCAGGTGCATTTCCAAGCGTCGCTTTTGGCTGTTGCGGCGGCTGATGCTGCCGCGTTGTTCTTTGCGCCCATTTCAAAAAGATTTTGCGCGTTCATACCGCCTGCGTTCATTGCCATACCCATACCGATAAAGCCGTTCATAGCGCCGCTTTTGTTTTCCGCCGCGGCCTTCATGGCGTCTGCCTGAGCGCCCGTAAGCGTTGCCGCCGCCATTGTGGGGTCGCGCATTATCGCGGTGCGCTGAGCCTGCTTTATAAGCTCCGAATCCTCTTCTGTAAGCGTTATCGGATTCATGGCTACGGAAACGACCTTGAGTCCGCGGATTTCACCCCATTTTTTTGAAAGCGCGGTGTTCATAGCGTCCGAAAGCTCCTCTGCGTGCGCGGGAAGAGCCGAAGGTCTTATTTCGGATTCCGAAATTTTTGCGAACGCCGGCTGAAGAGCCGAAATAAACTCGGTTTTAAGCTGACCTTCTATTTCTTCTCTTTGATAATCGACTGCAACGTTGCCGCAGACGTTTGTATAGAAAAGAATGGGGTCGGCTATTTTGTAGGAATAAACGCCGCTGCATCTGACCGAAACGTCTATATCAAGCCCGATGTTTCTGTCAACTATTCTGAAGGGAATGGGGTTCGGCGTGCCGAATTTATTGTCAATAAGCTCTTTGGTGTTGAAATAGTAAACGCGCTGGTCCTTGCCCGTGTCGCCGCCGTATGTAAAGCGTTTGCCGATGGTTTTAAAGGTGTTTTTGATGCCTTCGCCGAGCGAGCCTGTAAAAATGCTCGGTTCACTTGAAGAATCATATGTAAATTCGCCCGGCTCTGCGCAGACCTCAACAACCTTGCCCTGGTCAACGATTATCATACACTGACCGTCCGCAACGGCTATGCCGCTTCCGTTGGAAATAACGTTGTCGTTACCTTTTGTGTTTGATGAGCGGTTGCCTATTCTTTTTTGACCTCTTACAACGAGCGTGTCGTTGGGAATCGAGTCGCAACAGAAAAATTCTTTCCACTGGTCGGCAAGAGTACCGCCGACAGCGCCGGAAATCGCTTTGATAAGAGCCATAATCAATCACCTTTCGGATAATGTAGTAAAAACACTGCGAATATATTGCAGTATCTCAAATATATATTACAATATATTTATAGTATTTGTAAAGAAAAATATTAGCTCAGTCGATAATTTTTGACAAAAACCGCCGAAAAAAGCCGCATATTTTACCGCAGGACGGCTGTTTGTAAAAATATACAAAAAATATTGACAAAGTTTTACCGAGAAAGAAAAGCCGTTTATTTGTTTTTCTTGACTAACGGAGTGTTTTAATTTATAATATAAAAGATAGTGTATGTAAAAGCGCACTGTCACAAAGTGATAATAATTGTTTTTTACCACAGCGCACATTGCGGCGCGTTTGAAACTTTTATTGTTATTTAACTTGCTATATTAGAAAAAATCAAAAAAAGAAAGGAGAATCGGATTCACTTATGGAATTAGGCTTAGCTATAGCTCTTATTGCAGTCGCTGTTGTTTTGGGCGTTGCAATAGGTTTTGTAATCGGCGTTGCCCATCGCAAAAAAGTGGCAGAGGCCGCTATCGGCTCTGCAAGCGAAGAAGCAGCCCGTATTTTAAACAGCGCCATGACAGAGGCGGAGCAGAAAAAGAAAGAAGCCGTTCTTGAAGCAAAAGATGAAATTCACAGACAGAGAACGGAAACCGAGCGCGAGCTTCGCGAAAGACGAAGCGAAGTTCAGCGTCAGGAACGAAGAATAATTCAAAAGGAAGAATCTCTCGACAAAAAGGTCGAAGCACAGGAGAAAAAAGAGGAGGCCCTTGCCAAAAAGATAAAAAATATCGAAGACAAAGAGGCAGAGGTCGAAAAGCTCAAAAAGAGCCAGTTTGAAATGCTCGAAAAAATTTCGGGCTACACCAAAGAACAGGCGAAGGAGGTTCTTCTTAAAGACCTTGACGAACAGCTCATTCACGAAAAAGCCGTTAAGCTTTATGAGTATGAGCAGACCACCAAAGACGAAATGGATAAAATGGCGCAGGAGATTATTTCGGGCGCTATCCAAAGATGCGCGGCAGACCATGCCGCAGAAGCCACCGTTTCGGTCGTGCCGCTTCCCAATGACGAAATGAAGGGCAGAATCATAGGCCGCGAGGGCAGAAATATCCGCACGATTGAAACAATAACGGGTGTTGACCTTATAATAGATGACACACCCGAGGCAATCACCGTTTCGTGCTTTGAGCCCGTTCGCCGCGAAATTGCAAGGCAGACGCTTGAAAGACTTATTCAGGACGGAAGAATTCACCCTGCAAGAGTCGAAGAAATGTATGAAAAATCAAAGCGCGACGTTGAGCACACCATTAAACAGGCGGGCGAAAAGGCGCTTATCGAAGCCGGCGTAAACGGCGTTCACGGCGAGCTTGTAAAGCTTTTGGGCAGACTTAAATACCGTACAAGCTACGGTCAGAACGTGCTTAACCATTCGCTTGAGGTTTCGTATCTTGCGGGACTTATGGCGGCTGAAATCGGCGCAGACGTAAAGCTTGCAAAGCGCGCGGGACTTCTTCACGATATAGGCAAGGCGCTTGACCACGAGTTTGAAGGCTCTCACGTTGAATTGGGCGTTGAAGCCGCAAGAAAGAATAAAGAAAGCGAACAGGTCATTCACGCAATTCAGGCGCACCACGGCGATGTTGAAGCAAAAACCGTCGTTGCCTGTCTTGTTCAGGCTGCCGACGCCATTTCGGCGGCGCGCCCGGGCGCAAGACGCGAAAATGTCGAATCCTACATAAAACGTCTTGAAAAGCTTGAAGAAATCGCAAACTCGTTCGACGGAGTTGAAAAATCATTTGCGATACAGGCGGGCAGAGAAGTCAGAATAATGGTTAAACCCGAGGTCATTTCGGACGACCGGATGATACTTGTAGCTCACGATATTGTCAAAAAGATTGAAAACGAGCTTGAGTACCCGGGTCAGATAAAGGTAAATATTATAAGAGAGAGCCGCGCAATCGATTTTGCAAAATAAACCGACCGCAGTTGAGCCGGCAAAAGGCGGCTTAAAAGGCTCTTTCGGGTAACAGCCGATTAACCGATAAGCACAAATCCTTTTTAATTAATCGGCAGCTGCTAAAAGTAAAGGGGCTGTAAAAAACTTTTTACAGCCCCATACAATTTTAAAAAAATCACCTAAAAAACAGGAGGTGTAATTTAATGAGATTACTTTTTATCGGCGACGTTGTAGGAATGGGCGGCTGTGAGTTTTTAATGAAACGTCTTCCGCCGTATAAACGCGTCGCGGGAATAGACGTTTGCATTGTAAACGGTGAAAATTCGGCGCAGGGCAACGGCGTTACGCCGCGCTCGTGCGAAATGATTTTTTCTGCCGGCGCAGATTTTATAACGCTCGGCAACCACTCGTTCAAACGTCCCGAAATATTTGAATATCTTGACAAAAACGTCCCCGTAATAAGACCGTATAATTTCCCCGAGGGCGCGCCCGGGCGCGGTGTTGATATAATCGACAAGGGCAGATACCGCATAGCGGTAATAAATCTTATGGGAACGGTTTATTCGGAGCCGCTTACAAACCCGTTTGCGGATATTGACAGGGCGCTTAAAGAAACCGACGGGTGCAAAACCGTTATTGTTGACTTTCACGCCGAGGCAACGTCCGAAAAACGCGCCATGGGCTTTTATCTTGACGGCAAGGTGACTGCGGTTTTGGGAACGCACACACACGTTCAGACCGCCGACGAACAGCTTCTTCCGTCGGGCACGGCATATATTACCGATGTCGGAATGACGGGTCCCGTTCAGTCGGTTCTCGGCATAGAACCGTCGCTTGTTATAAAAAAGCTCAGAACAAATCTTCCCATAAGGTTTGAAAACGCCGGCGGCGATTATATGATAAACGCCTGCGTTATTGACATTGACGAAAAAAGCGGAAAAGCCCGCAGCATCGAAAGGGTTGATATAAGATGAAGCGTGTTTTTGCTTTTTGCCTTGCTTTTTTGATGTGTGTTTCGCTTTGCTCGTGCGCGGGCGGCGGCGACGGCACAGAAACGACAAAAGAATATAACGTGCCCACGCCCGTTATTAATACCGATGTTGCGCTTCCCTTTACAAGCGCCGACGCAGTAGACCCTTTCAAGGTGAAAAGCACGCTTAACGCAGACCTTATGACGGCGATATACGAAAGCCTTTTTGAACCGTCTGCGGACGGCAAGGGTACGCCGCTTCTCGCTTCTTCAGGCGAAATTGACGGAAAAAAAGCAAGAGTTACGTTAAAATCAAAAATCAAATTCAGCGACAAAACGGCGCTGACTTCGCAGAATGTAATTAAATCGTTTTCGCTTGCAAAAAATTCCGAAAGATTTTCGGGCCAGCTTCACAATGTGGCGTCTGTTACGGCAGAAGATGAGCTTACGCTCGTTTTTACATTAAACGAGCCGAGCGCTTTCGCTTTGAATGTTCTCGATTTTCCGATAGTTTCCGGCGACAGCGGGAATTATGTCGGCACGGGCGCATACAAAATTTCGTATCTTGACGGCGAAATGTATCTTGAAGCAAACGAAAATCACGAGGGCTATAAAAAAAGCACGTTAAAGCAGATTGCGCTTTATGATATGGCGGGCGTTTCAAGCGCGGTTTATCCTTTTAAAGCGAACGAAATAAGCGTTTATAAAAACGACCTTTCATCGGGAAAATACGAAAACCTTTCTTCAAAAACGGTCAGCGTTCCGACAAACAACCTCGTTTATGCGGGTGTAAATATGAATTGGAAAGGTTCGCTTTTGTCGCTTGACTATATAAGGCATGCCATAAATATAGGTATCGACAGAAAAACGATTGCCGCGTCCTCGTTTTTGGGACAGTGCAGTGCGACGGTTACGCCGTTTAAAAAAGAGGTATATGTTTCAGACGAGCTTATTCCCGAAAACGGCAACAAAGAAAGGGCAATTTCGGTGCTTGAAGAAAACGGCTTTCTTGAGACGGACGGCGCGGTGCGCTCAAACGGAAGCACAAGCCTCAGAGTAACTGTTCTTGTCTGCTCCGACAACAAATATAAAGTCGATGCCGCCGAAGCTCTCAAAAAATCGCTTGAAGCGCTGGGCTTTGGGGTGACTCTTAACAAGCAAAACAAAGAGGATTATTTAAAGTCTCTTTCACAGGGGCATTTTGATATTTATATCGGCGAAACCGCGCTTACGGACGATTATGATTTTTCGGCGTTTTTTGATAAAAAGGGCGCTCTTAATTACGGCATAAAAGAGGATTATTTTAAAGAATACACCTCGTTCAAGTCGGGCGAAACAACCGTTTCGCGTTTTATTGAAGGGTTTTATACAGCCGTTCCGTTTGTGCCGCTGTTTTACCGCAGCGCCGTGCTTTCCGTCAACCCCAATCTTGAGGGCGTGGAAGTCTCGGGCGGCATATATAAAAATGCCGGAAATTGGAGCTTTAAGTCGGAATAAGTATTTGTTGAAGATTGCGTAAATTTTAACAAAAAAGTGCTTGTATTTAATGTATGCGTAATGTATAATAACTAAGATACACAAAAAGGAGTTGACAAAATGGATCCTATTAAAGTGGATTTTTCCGGCAAAGGTAAGCCGAAAGAGGTTGTTATCCCTCCCGAAAAAAAGGTACTGAAAATAATCATCAACATAATTGTAACAATTATCGGCTCTGCAGTGGTTTATTACTTCCTGCTTCCGCCCATGAACTTCAAGGCGCTGGAGTTTTATTACTTTATAGCGGCGGTTGTTGCGATTTATGTTGCCATAACGTTCATTACTTCAAAGGCGTTTGCGCGCCCCGAATACATTCCTTATGTCAAAAAGCGCGCCACCGTTCCCGTAATTGTGCTGCTTGCTTTTGCGCTTGTGCTCGGCATAGGCTATCTTACGGGCTGCGCTCTTTTCAGAGCAAAGGCTTACAGCGAAATTATCGACGTCGGCGTTGAGGATTTCGGCGAAAGCGACAGCATAACCACAATAACAAAGCTTTCAGAGTTCAGCTCCGTTCCCATGATAGACGACGAGGTTGCCGAAAACCTTGCAAACAAAAAGCTCGGCGAGCTTTCAGAATGGGTTTCGCAGTTTGTTCTTGACACGCCTTATTCAACGCAGATTAACTTTAAGGGCAACCCTTACAGAATTTTCCCGCTTAAATACGGCGATGTTTTCAAGTGGTTCAACAACACGCGCGACGGTATCCCCGCATACCTTGCCGTTAATATGTACACGCAGGAGGCAAAGGCGTTTGTCCTTTCCGACCTCGGGCTTCCCAATATTCAGGTTTCTTCAAGCGAATATCTCAACGAAAAGCTTTCGCGTGTGCTTCGCTTCAAATATCCGACGTATATGTTCGGCACACCCTCGCTTGAAATTGACGAAAGCGGCCATCCGTATTGGGTTTGCGAGCGCATAGACAAGACAATAGGTCTTATCGGCGGCGAAGACGTTATAGGCGTTGTGCTTGTTGACGCATGCGACAAAAATAACGTTAAATATTATTCAAGAGAAGAAATAGACACCGACGAGTCGCTTGCCTGGATAGACCAGATTTATTCTGCCGACCTTCTTGTTAAACAGTATAACTACTACGGCAAATACGGCAAAGGCTTTATAAACGCATATATCGGTCAGTCGGGCGTTATGTCCACAACCGACGGCTACACCTACATCGCTTCGGGCGACGACGTTTGGCTTTACACCGGCGTTACCTCGGTTACAAGCGACGATTCAATAGTCGGCTTTGCAATTATCAACCAGCGTACCAAAGAAGCCCATTTCCAGAGAATTGCCGGTACAACCGAAAGCGGCGCACAGGCTTCTGCACAGGGTATCGTTTCGGATAAGGGCTGGAAGGCAACCTTCCCCATTCTTCTTGATTTGGGCGGCGAAGCAACTTACTTTATGGCTCTTAAAGACAACGGCGTTGTTAAAAGCTATGCTATGGTAAGCGTTGAGCGCGTTCAGGACGCCGTCAGGAGCGAGGACGACGCCAACCCCGACCTTGAAGCCTGCCTTAAAGCGTATACAAACAAGGTTAAATCAAGCGGAGTAAACATCACTATAGATTACAACGCGGTTCTTCCCGATTCTATAACGGGCGACAATACAAACAACAGTGACGACGCTCCCTCGGGAGATACGGTTGAAACCGTAACGGGCACTGTCACCGATATACGCACGGCGGTTGTAAACGGCAACAGTATTTATTATATCGCCGTTTCGGGCGCGTCTTCAAGCGACGGAAAGAGCATTTATTTCTCAATTCCCGCGTCTGACGACGACAACGTTGTAATCCTTAACACTGGCGACACGGTAATCATTAAATATAAGGCTTCAAGCGGAAAGATTGTTCCCGCAAAATCCGTAGAAGTCAAGTAAGTATGAAAAACGGTCTTTTATTCGACCTTGAAAATGAGTCCGTCTGGACTCACCTTAAAAACACAACAGAACCTATTATTGTATTCGGCACCGGAAACGGTGCCGATAAGGTTTTTAGGGCGTTTTCAAGGTATTCTGTCACCGTTTCGGGCGTTGCAGCAAGCAACGGTTTTGTGCGCGACAGGTGTTTTCACGGGTTTAAGGTTGAGTCTTTGTCGCATTTTGAAGAGATTTATGAAAGCTTTACCGTGGCGGTGGCTTTCGGCTCGTCTTTAAAAAGCGTTATGGATTTAATAAAAGAAATCGGTGAAAAGCACGCTCTTTTTGTGCCCTGTGTGCCCGTTGTCGGCGAGGAAATTTTTGACGATGAATTTGTCGAAAAGAATGGGGAAATGCTTAACAGGGCGTATTCGCTTCTTTCCGACAGCGCTTCAAGGCGCGTTTTTGAAAGCTATGTCAATTTTTCATACAGCGGCAGGCTGTCGTATCTTTTTTCGTGCGAGAGTGAAGAAAGCGAAGCGTTTTTAAACTGCATTCACTTAAAAAATGACGAAATATACGCCGATATAGGCGCCTATAGGGGCGACACCGTAGAAAGATTTTTAAAGTATACGGGCGGCGAATACAAATATATTGTCGCGGCCGAGCCCGATAAAAAGAGCTTCTTGAAGCTTATAAAAAATTGCGAGGGGCTTGAAAGGTTCTATGCAAAAAACGCGGTTGTAACATCGCGCGACGGCGAAATACCGTTTTCGCAAAGCGGCGGGCGGCAGTCTTTCGCGGGATGCGGCGAATTGATGTGCGGCGTAACACTTGAAACGCTTATGGACGGCAAAAAGCCCTCGTATATAAAAATCGACGCCGAGGGCGAAGAGATGAGCATTTTAAACGGCTCGAAAGATTTTTTAAAGCAGTGCAAGCCGAAAATGAATATAGCGGCGTACCATAAAAACAGCGATATTTTCGACATTCCGATTTTACTAAATGAAATTTGTCCCGAATATAAAATTTATCTGCGCCATTTTCCGTATATCCCCGCGTGGGATACGCTTTATTTTTGCGAGACGGAATAACGAAAAGAGGTGAGCGCGTGAAAGCAGGAAAAACCGGAGGGGATTGGAACCCGTGGCACGGGTGCACAAAAATAAGCCCCGGGTGCAAACACTGTTATGTCTACAGGCAGGACGAAATGTACGGCGAAGAAAAAGAAAGCAGCGTTTGCCGCAAGACCCAAAGTTTTTCTTTGCCGATAAAAAGGACGCGCGACGGCAGCTTCAAAATACCGTCGGGCAGTATGGTTTTTACTTGCTTCACCTCGGATTTTTTGCTTGCCGATGCAGACGGGTGGCGCCCCGAGTGCTGGGAAATGATTAAAAAAAGAAGCGACTGCGCCTTTTATTTTTTTACAAAGCGAATTGAAAGGCTGCCGCAGTGCCTTCCGCCCGATTGGGGCGACGGTTATGACAACGTGCTGATAGGCTGTACTGCGGAAAATCAGGAATATGCCGACAAACGCCTGCCGATTTTTCTTGACCTTCCGATAAAGCACCGCTCAATAATCGCGGCGCCGCTTCTCGGAAAAATTGATTTTTCGCCGTATCTTTGCGAAAAAATAGATATGCTTTCTGTCGGCGGCGAGTCGGGGACAGAAGCGCGCGTGTGCGATTACAATTGGGTGCTCGACATAAGACGCCAGTGCGTTGAAGCGGGCGTTCCTTTCAAATTTCATCAGACGGGCGCGCGCTTTTTAAAAGACGGAAAGCTTTATAAAGTACGCCGCCCATACCAAATTATTCAGGCAAAAAAGGCGGGTATCGACTATTTGCTTGACTCGGACAGAATGCCCGAAGGCGTTTTGCCGAAGCTTTCAGCCGAATTCAGTGACGATATAACGCTTGAAGGCTATTAAAACGCAAAAAATAAAAGGAGTTTTGAAAAGCAGAATAAAAAAATCTTCCAAAACTATTGACAAATCGCTTGTTACATATTATAATTAACAAGCTTTCATTGGAAGCGAACATACTTACTCGGCAATGGGTGTTGTTCACATATACGGCGGCATAGCTCAGTTGGCTAGAGCACTCGGTTCATACCCGAGGTGTCGTAGGTTCAAGTCCCACTGCCGCTACCAATCAACAGCTTTGTCGGGTAAGTTGTGAATATAGAAGCCCCAAAGCTTCACTTGCGGCCCGGTGGTCAAGCGGCTAAGACACCGCCCTTTCACGGCGGTAACACG
>DJRI01000016.1:0-1420 GCA_002440045.1 Ruminococcaceae bacterium UBA6364
TGCTTTTTGCGGTCCGGACTTTTTTACAGCCACTTTTATTAATAAAGCCCGTCAAGTATTTCTATTGCGTGCGCTATACAGCCGTCGTTATTTGAACGCGTTATATATGTTGCCGAGAGAAGCGCCTCTTCAGAGCCGTTTTCGGGTACAAATCCTGCGCGTGTGGCTTTTAGCATTTCAACATCGTTATAGCCGTCGCCCGCCGAATAAATATCGGCTTTTTTGCAGCCGAGCGCTTTGCCGAGCTTTAAAAGCCCAACGCCTTTATCGACGCCCTTTTTTAAAACCTCTATATAGTCGCCGTCGGTTCTCAAAAAATTAATTTCGGGGTATTTTTCAAGCTCTTTTTGTATTGCTTTGCTGTTATAAGGGGAGTGAATCATAACCTTTGTCCACGGCAGCACAGCTTCTTTAAAGCTTTTTACCGTTTCAAATGAAATATCCTGACTTGTAAAATGCCTTACCGATGTTTCTTCGGGGTTAAGCGCCGTAACTTTTTTAAACGAATACATTTCAAACGCCGCCTCGGGGAAAAGCCTGTGTATCTCTTCTAAGGGCTTTATGCCCTCTTCTTCTATCGCGTCGTCAAAAATCACTTTATTGTCTTTATAATCGTACGCCATAGCGCCGTTGCCCAAAAGCACGGGCGCGTTTATATATTCTTCGCAGTACAGGTGAAAGCCCTGAAAAACTCTGCCCGTGCAAACGGTGAAAAAGCCGCCCTCTTTTATAAAGTATTTAATTGCGTCAATTACGTCGGGCGTTATAACGCCGCTGTCGTTTTTCAGCGTTCCGTCAAAATCGCTTGCCAAAAGAACATTTTTGAATTTCATAAGAGCCTCCGCGCTTTTTTTGAAAATTTTATCAAAAGACGCGCGCAATATCAACATAACGGCGGAAAAACCGTCAATTTAAATAATTTAAAGGCTCATATTTTGTAGGATTTTTGCAGTAAGCGTAATAAAAATTCTTGATTATAGCGAATTTAAATGGTATAATAATTAACCGTATTATTTTATGAACGGGGGCATTTCGGTGCTGATATTAAAAGACTCCTACAATTCGACCCTTTCGCTCAGAGACACGCAAAAAGCAATAAAGCTTGTCCGCGACACGTTTGAGGACAACCTTGCCGCGGCTTTGAATCTTGACAGAATTTCCGCACCGCTTTTCGTAACAGAAAAAAGCGGAATTAACGACGACCTTAACGGCGTTGAACGCGCGGTGTCGTTCGATATAAAAAATATGCCCGAGGCGGGAAGGGCTGTAATAGTTCATTCGCTTGCAAAGTGGAAAAGGCTTGCTCTTTACGAATACGGCTTCAGCGCGGGCGAGGGGCTTTATACCGATATGAACGCCATAAGGCGCGACGAGGAGTTTGACAATCTTCATTCGATATATGTTGACCAGTGGGACTGGG
>DJRI01000016.1:1435-1677 GCA_002440045.1 Ruminococcaceae bacterium UBA6364
AATGTTGAGTTTTTAAAGGACGTTGTAAAGAAAATCGTAAATGCGCTTTGCGATACGCTTGATACGGTTAAAAAGGCGTTTCCGCAAATTCCCGTAACACTCTCGCGCGATGTTTATTTTATCACCGCCGAAGAGCTTCTTGAGCGTTACCCCGCTCTTTCGCCGAAGGAGCGCGAAAGAGAGATAACAAAAGAGCACAAAACAGTGTTCCTTATGGGCATCGGCGGTAAGCTCAAAAACGG
>DJRI01000016.1:1707-2952 GCA_002440045.1 Ruminococcaceae bacterium UBA6364
AGCGCCCGACTATGACGATTGGAGTCTTAACGGCGACATACTTGTTTACAGCGACGTTCTCGGTGAATCTTTTGAGGTTTCTTCAATGGGCATAAGAGTTGACAGCGAGTCGCTTTCTTATCAGCTTAAAGAAGCAAACAAAGAAGAAAGAAAAGAATATCCCTATCACAAAATGATACTCGAAAACGAATTGCCGCTTACAATAGGCGGCGGCATAGGTCAGTCAAGAGTATGCATGCTGCTTTTGGGCAAAGAGCATATAGGCGAGGTTCAGGCTTCGCTTTGGCCCGACGAAATGAAAAAACTTTGCGCCGAAAAGGGCGTAAAGCTTCTTTAAAAAATATCCGCACAGCGGTGGGTATATACGTTTAAATTAATTTGAAGGTGAAAGTGTGACAAAAAGAGAAGATATAAGAAACGTTGCAATAATCGCTCACGTTGACCACGGCAAAACCACGCTTGTTGACCAGCTTTTGCGCCAAAGCGGCATTTTCCGTGCAAACGAGCAGGTCGAAGAGCGCGTAATGGACTCAAACGACCTTGAAAGAGAGCGCGGAATTACGATTCTTTCAAAAAACACGGGCATACACTACAAAGGCGTAAAAATCAATATTGTTGACACTCCCGGCCATGCCGATTTCGGCGGCGAGGTTGAGCGCATAATGATGATGGTTGACGGCGTTTTGCTTCTTGTGGACGCGTTTGAAGGCTGTATGCCGCAAACACGCTTTGTTCTTAAAAAAGCGCTTGCTTTGGGCAAAAAAGCTATTGTCGTAATAAACAAGATAGACCGTCCCGGCGCACGCCCGCGTGAGGTTATAGACGAAGTGCTTGACCTTTTCATAGAGCTTGGCGCCAACGACGACCAAATAGATTTCCCCGTGGTTTTCGCTTCGGCAAGAGACGGTTATTCTTCTCTTGACCCCGATGTGCGCGAGGGTGATATGAGGCCGCTTCTTGACTCTATTCTTGAAAATATAGAGCCTCCCTGCGGCGATGTTGACGGCGATTTGCAGATTTTGTTTTCAAGCCTTGATTATGACGATTATCTCGGCAGAATAGGTATAGGCAGGGTTGAACGCGGCTCTGTAAGAGAGGGCGAAACCGTAACCCTTTGCAAGCAGGACGGCACAATTGAAAACGTCAAGGTTGTAAAGCTTTATCAGTTCGAGGGCTTAAAGCGCGTTGAGTGCCAAAACGCCAAAATGGGCGACCTTGTTGCCGTTTCCGGCATTGCAGACCTTA
>DJRI01000016.1:3029-3533 GCA_002440045.1 Ruminococcaceae bacterium UBA6364
TTGTTAAAATCGACGAGCCGACCATTTCAATGAACTTTATGGTTAACGACAGCCCGTTTGCAGGGCGCGAGGGCAAGTTTGTAACATCGCGCAACATAAGGGCAAGGCTGTTTAAAGAGGTCGAAACAAACGTAAGTATGCGCGTTGAAGAAACCGAAACAACAGATTCATTCAAGGTTTCGGGCAGGGGCGAGCTTCACATTTCAATTCTTATCGAAACTATGCGCCGTCAGGGATATGAGTTTCAGGTGTCTAACCCCAAGGTTATTTACAAGCGCGACGAAAACGGTCAGCTTTTAGAGCCTATGGAGCTTCTTATAATCGAAGTGCCTCAGGATTATGTCGGCGCGGTTATGGAAAAGATAGGCTCAAGAAAAGGCGAGCTTGAAAATATGGACGTTCGCGACGGCGGCTCTACTCATGTTGAGTTTAAAATACCCGCAAGGGGGCTTATCGGCTACCGCAGTGAGTTTATGACCGACACAAACGGCAACGGCATTATGA
>DJRI01000139.1 GCA_002440045.1 Ruminococcaceae bacterium UBA6364
CAGGCCCATATACACGCGCCGGTCAAAGCGGCCGGGGCGCAGCAGCGCGTTATCGAGAATGTCGGCGCGGTTGGTCGCCGCCATGACGATGACGCCCTCGTTGTTGCCGAAGCCGTCCATCTCAACAAGAAGCTGGTTAAGCGTTTGTTCGCGTTCATCGTGACCGCCGCCCATTCCGGCACCTCTGTGGCGGCCGACGGCGTCAATCTCATCAATAAACACAATTGCGGGAGCACTCTTTTTCGCCTGGTCAAAAAGGTCTCTTACGCGCGACGCACCCACGCCGACGTACATTTCAACAAAGTCTGAACCCGAAATTGAGAAAAACGGAACATCCGCTTCGCCGGCAACGGCGCGTGCAAGAAGCGTTTTGCCCGTTCCGGGAGGGCCGACAAGAAGAACGCCTTTGGGGATTCTTGCACCAAGCTCTGTGAACTTGTGCGGGTCTTTAAGAAACTCAACAATTTCCTGAAGCTCTTCTTTTTCTTCATCGGCACCCGCAACCTGTTTAAACGTTGTTTTGCGCTCTTCGTCTTTGCCGAATTTAACGCGCGCCTTGCCGAAGCTTATTGCACGGTTGTTTTCGGTGCTGATAGAGTTGTTCATTCTTCTGAAAAAGATGAAGCCGAATATGAACAGTATCACAACAGAAAGAATGAGCGGAATATACTGCACCCAATATGACGACGCACCCGAAGCATAGTCGGCTTTAATGGGAGCGTCCTTATGCGTTTTGTTATATTCAACAACGCTGTCGTGAATATCGTCAATAAAAAGCGAAACATTCGGGACGGAATATTTGCCCTTTGTGCCGTCCTGCAGTGTGTATTTGAGCACACCCGAGCCTATGTTCAGCTCGTATTCCGCAACCTGACCCTCGTCAAATAATTCGATTACCTGATAATAACGAAGCTTTGTTGATTTTGTAGTGAAAACGTCCTGCCCGGAAACAAAGCTTATAAGAAGTACAAATATAAGCGGGATAAGTATATACGGCAAAACAGCTTTAAGCTTATCGTTGTTTTTAATTGTAACTCACCTTTTTTCTTTAGCGCGGACACAAGGCAAAACAAAGCCCGCCGATTTAAAAATCCGCACTGTTTATTAATATATTTTGCACAGAATCAATCCTTATAAACCTCTTCTTTTAAAACGCCTATATAAGGAAGATTTCTGTAATATTCGCTGTAATCAAGACCGTAACCGACAATAAATTCGTTAGGCACTTTGCAGCCGACATACTCGGCATAAAGGTCAACCTCACGGCGCTCGGGCTTGTCAAACAGAGTACATATTCTTATGCTGTTGGGGTTGCGCGCAAGAAGAATTTCCTGTATGTAGTTAAGAGTTTTGCCGCTGTCAAGAATATCCTCAACAATCAAAAGGTCTTTGCCCTCAATGTTGACGTCAAGGTCTTTAATGATTTTAACAACGCCCGATGATTTTGTGCCGTTGCCGTAGCTTGAAACCGACATAAAGTCAATGTTGCAGGGAATTGTTATATTACGCATAAGGTCCGCCATAAAAATAACAGAGCCTTTTAAAACGCTTACCATAAGAAGATTTTTGTCTTTATAGTCTTCACTTATCTGTCTGCCGAGGTCGGCGACGATTTTATGAAGCTCGTCTTCACCTATGAGTATGCGCTCAATGTCGTTTTTCATAACCTTGCCAATCATAATTCTTCTCCTTCTGCAATATAAAAATTAACGGTATCCGGCGTTGCTCTGCATCTTGAAGAAGAGCCGAAACCGTATATCCACACAATACCCAGGTCGTCCGATATAATCGGCACGAACGCCCTTTTTTCGGGCGGAATTTTCGCCTCGTTAAAAAGCTTTTTCAAGGACTTTGAAACTTTTCGTTTCGGCAACGAAAACACATCGCCCTCAAGGCGCGTTCTTAACATCGGTGTACCGATTATTTTATCACAGTCTATCAAATTAGCCAATACAATTTGGTTAACTTTTTTTGAATTATTTGTATATTTTTTCACGCTGACAAAATATTTGCCGAAATTTGCGCCGAACGGAACTTCGCTTATCGGGACGCTTTGAAAAGAATGCTCTTCTTCATTTTCGGCAGTGTGAATTTCAAGCGAAAACACATCGCCCTTTGCAAAGCAGAAATAATCGCCGAAAAGCTGTACCTTGCCGCCGTTTTTTATAACCTCGGCAACAGCCGATATTTTTGAATAATCAAGCGAAGAATTGCAAAAATCTTTTGTAACCGAAGAAATCAGCGCATAAAGCACCGCATCGTGAAGGCTTAAAAGAATTTCACGGCTGTAGGTGTTATCGCCCGTTCTTGCTTTCTCGATTGCTTCTTTTGCCGCCGACTCAACAAAATCGGCGCACATAAACGCACTTTCCGAAAAGCGCGAAAACGCACCGACAGCGCCTGAATTGAGTTTTTTTAGCTCTGGCAAAACAAGGTGGCGTATGCGGTTACGCGAATAATCGTCCGAAAAGTTTGTACTGTCAGTCACAAATGCAAGCGAATTTTCACGGCAATAGTTTTCAATATCGCTGCGGCTTGAAAAAAGAATGGGTCTTATAATGTTGCCGCGCACGGGCGGAATACCCGCGCCCCTTAAAGAAGTGCCGCGAGAAATGTTAAAAAGAACGGTTTCGGCATTGTCGTTTGCGTTGTGAGCAGTAGCAATTTTGTTGAAGCCCGACTCTTCGCAAACGCGCTCAAACGCATTGTAGCGAAGCCGCCTGCCACAGGCCTCAAGCCCCTCGCCCGTCACTTTTGAAACGGCGGGACAGTCATACTCAAAAAGCCTATATTCAACAGAAAGGCGCTCGCAAAGCTTTTTTGTAAATTCCGCATCGAAAAGAGCCTCGTCTCCGCGAATGCCGTGATTAATGTGAACGGCAATAAGCGAAAGCTCGTATTCTTCTTTCAAAGAACAAAGAGTATGCAAAAGGCACACGGAATCAGCGCCGCCCGAAACGCCGACAACTATTTTGTCGCCGAACGAGAGCATTTTGTGCTTGTTTATAAATCGCCTGCACTCTTCTAAAAACTGTTTGGAATTAAGGCTCATCTCCGTATTCAACCAATGTCGAAAACAGCGTATACTGTGCGTCCCAATGAAGCTTTACTCTGTCTGTAGGGCCGTGTCTGTTTTTGGCAATATCGACATCCGCCTTTGTCATATCGACATCCTCGGCGTCCTTTTTATCGTTTTTGTAATAGCCCTCTCTGTAGAGCATAAGAACTATATCCGCGTCCTGCTCGATAGAGCCTGAGTCACGCAAATCAGAAAGGCTGGGTCTGTTTGAAGCCTTGCCGTTTTTTTCTGGTCCGCGCGAAAGCTGACAGCAAACAACCACGGGAATTTTAAGGTCTTTTGCAAGCAATTTTAAGCTTCGCGTAATTTCGGTTACTTCCTGCACGCGGTTTTCGCTCTTTTTTGCCGACTGCATAAGTCCCAAGTAGTCAACAATAATACAGTCAACGTTCTTCATTCGCCTGATTTTTGCTTTCATTTCGGGCACGGTTATAGTTGAAGTATCGTCAAAATAAAGCTCGCAGCTGCTTAAAAGCGCCGTGGCTTCGGCAATACGCATCCATTCCTCCTGCGAAATGTTGCCCGAGCGAAGCTTGTTTGACTCAACGCGCGCCTCGGTTGAAAGCACGCGGGACGCAAGCTGTTCGTTAGACATCTCAAGCGAGAAAAAGACGGTTCTTTTGCCGCGCATAGCAACGTTTCTGGCAATGTTAAGCGCAAAGCTTGTTTTGCCCATTGCGGGTCTTGCGCCGATAAGAATAAGGTCTGAGCGGTTAAGCCCCGATATCATTTCGTCAAGCTTTGAAAAGCCCGTGGGTATGCCTTTATATTCTTCGGCATTTTCTGACGTGATGTTGTGAAGCGTTGGGTAAACTTCGTTTGAAATAACATCGCTCAGGCGCTGAAAACCGCCCGAAGTCTTGCCTTTTCTTATGTCATATATGCGCTGTTCCGCCGCGTCAAGAATTTTATCGGCTTCAAGACTTCCCGAGGTTGCGTCTTCAATAGTATCGCGCGAAACGGAAATAAGCGTTCTTAAATAGAACTTATCCTTGACTATTTTGCAGTAATTCTCGATATTCGCAGTTGACGGAACAACCTGCGCGAGCTGAACGAGATAATTTTTGCCGGCGGCGTCGTCAAAACTGCCGTTTTCTTTAAGGCGTTCAAGCACTATAAGCGCGTCTATTTTAGAGCCGAGCGTATCAAGCGAAACAAGAACGTCAAAAATAGCCCTGTGCTGCGGCAGATAAAAATACTCTGAACGCACAAGCGTAAGCACGGTGCTTAAAACCTCGGGGTCAATAAGAACAGACCCCAAAACCGCCTGCTCCGCTTCAATGCTGAACGGCATATTAAGACCGTCCTGCGACGCGGTAAATCCTTTGTCGGGCATCTGTTACACCTCTGTGACTTTAACCTTAAAATCCGCCGTTACGTTAGGATGAAGCTTGACCTGAACATTATATGTTCCGAAAGCCTTTATATCCTCGGCAACGAGCTTTCTTTTATCAACGCTGATGTTGAATGCCGCATTAACGGCAGAAGCAATCTCTTTAACCGTAACAGAGCCGAAAAGCTTGCCGTTTGCGCCGCCCTTGGCTTTAACGGTGACAATGGCGCCGTTAATCTTCGCGGCGTTTTCTTTTGCTGTTTTAAGCTCTTCTTCGGCTCTGAATTTTTCAGAGGACTGTTTGTTTTTAAGCTCTGACATAAGCTGAGCATTAAGCTCTGCGGCAAGCCCGCGCGGAAGAAGGAAGTTTCTGGCATAGCCCTCGGAAACACTTACCTTCTCGCCCTTTTTGCCGAGATTTTTAACGTCACTTTTTAAAATAACTTCCATAAGTGAGCCTCCTTTATAAATACATTAAACTGTTATTACTCAATTAACTCGCGGTTATTTGGACTGTAAATAAGAATCTATAGCTTCTTTAAGCTTTGCTTCGGCGCTTTCAAGCGTGCAGTCTTTAAGCTGCGCCGCCGCCATTGTGCTGTGACCGCCGCCGCCGAGCTTTTCCATAATAAGCTGGACGTTCTCTTCGCCCAAAGAGCGCGCCGATATGTTTATAACATCGCCGAAACGCGAAATAACGAACGAAGCGCGCACGCCGTCTATATTAAGCATTTCGTCAGCCGCTTTTGAAGAAATAATACGAAGGCTTTTGTCGTCGCTGTCTGTTACAGCAATCATAAAGCCGTTGTAATTTTCACCTGCGGAAATAATCTTGTTTTTAAGCTCGATGTGAGCTTCGTCAACCGAGAAAAGCTTTTTGACAGTAACCGTATTTGCGCCGTTATCGCGCAAAAACGCGGCGGCTTCAAACGTGCTTTTCGACGTTCTTAAAACATAGTCGCGCGTGTCAAGCACAATGCCCGAAAGAAGCCCCGTCGCAATTATAGGCGGAAGCTTTTCCTGCGAAGCTGAAGCGGAATACTCGATAAGCTCCGAAACCATTTCGCAGGTTGAAGACTGAGCCGGTCTGTGATAAAAAATCTCGGCATCCGAAATAAAATCTTCTACCTTGCGGTGGTGGTCGATGACAATTTGCGCAGTCGACATTTCATAAAGCTCCGGCGACTCGACAAGAGACGGTCTGTGCGTATCGACAACAATTACGAGCGTCGATTTGTCGCACATCTTAACGGCTTCCTCAGGCTCAATAAACAGCCTGTAGCCCGCATCCTCGACAAGATTAATAAGCTCTGTCGCAAGCGTTTTTTTGCGGTCGACAACAATACGCGCTTCTACGCCGTTTGTTTCNNCGGAAAGAAACAGCATACCCATAGCCGCGCCCACAGCGTCATAGTCCGAAAACTTATGACCCATTATCATTACCTTGTCAAATTTCTTTATAAGGTTTGAAATATTTGCCGAGGTCTGCCGCGGCGAAACCTTGGAATTATCGTTAGAGCGGTTTGACATTCCGCCGAAATATGTATATCCGTCGCCGTCAAGAAGCGCCGCCTGGTCGCCGCCCCTGCCGAGCGACATATCAAGCGCTTTTCTTGCGCGCTCTTCGCACACGGTAAAATCACCGCCGCTCCCCACTCCTATTGAAAGAGTGGCGTCAACCGACGTATTGTTGTATCTGTACTCTCTGATTTTAGAGAGCACAGAAAACTTTTCTTTACAAAGCCCGTCAAGACTGCGTTTTTCGCCGATAACTATAAACCTGCCGTTTGAGGTCTTTTTGAAAATCACATTCTTTTCATTGAGCCAATTTTCGATTTTGCTTTCAATTCCGCTTGTAACAAGCGCAAACTTGCTGTCTGAAAGCTGGCGCGACAAAACCTCGATGTTATCGACCATTATAAGCATAACAAAGGGTCTTGACGCATTATATTCGCGCTCGGTGTCTTTAAGATGGGTGTTGTCAATAAAAAAGACGGAAGCGAGCGGAAGATTTTTATCGTGCAGGCGCGAGACGTAAGCCGTGAATTTTCTGCCGCCGTAT
>DJRI01000134.1 GCA_002440045.1 Ruminococcaceae bacterium UBA6364
GAAATTCAAATTAACGCAGCGAACGCGCTTTTATATGCCGTACCAGAAAGGCTTGACTTAAACGCCGACAATTCCGAAACGATAATCTATTTCAGAAGCCGCGAAATTCTTGATAAATGCACTTTCACAATAACAGCCGACGGCAATGAAGTTTTCAGAAAAAAATATCCGTTCCTCCGTCCGCCTGAAATGGAAAAGCTTGTTATCGACTTTAATAAATTCGGTTTAACCGAGACTTCCGAAATAAAACTTGATATTGAGGTGAATGAAGATGCGTGAGCTTGTTTGCATTGTATGCCCAAAGGGGTGCACGATGAAAATTGATGAAAAAGACGGTGAAATATCTGTTACGGACAACTCCTGCAAGCGCGGCGCTTCGTTTGCCGTTTCCGAAATGACCGAGCCGAAGCGCAGCGTCTGCACCACGGTACGCACAGTATTTAAAGACGCGCCCGTTATCCCCGTGCGCGTTTCGGCGGAAATTCCCAAGGACCGCATTTTTGACGTGATGCGCGAGATTAACGCCGTCACAGTATCCACGCCTGTCGGGCGAAATGACGTAATAATCAAAAACGTGTTGGGCTTGGGCGCAGACGTTATTGCAACATCAGGCGTTCTTAAAGAGCTTAATATTAGGGAGGAATAACATGGAAAATCCCCTTGTGCTGACATTTGACGTCGGCACGCAAAGCGCACGGTGTCTGCTTGTGCGCCCGGACGGAAGCTTTGCCGATATTTGCCAGGTGAAATATGACGAGCCCTATTATTCAAGAAATCCCGGTTGGGCTGAACAGCGCCCCGATATTTACTATGACAGAATCTGCGAGGTTGCAAACACGGTTTGCTCAAGAAACCGCGACAAACTTCAAAACATCATCGCGGTAACGCTGACGGTTATCAGAGACACCGTTCTTTGCCTTGACGAAAACAACGAGCCTTTAAGAGATATTATTTTGTGGCTCGACAAAAGACAGGCTGATTTTAAAAATCCGTTCCCCGTTTATAAAAAATGGATTTTCAAGGTTGCGGGTATGGAAGAAGCAACTAAAATTCTTTACCGTGCAACCGCCTCAAACTGGATTAGGCAAAATCAACCCGATATTTGGGAAAAGACGGCAAAGTACGTTATGCTTCCGACTTATTTAAACTACAAAATGACGGGCAAGCTTGTCGATTCGCAAGCCAATATGATAGGTCACATTCCGTTTGACTACAAGCACCGCGTATGGAAAAAAGACTCGTCGCTTACAAAATGCATTTGCGATGTGGAAGAAGAAAAGCTTTGTGAATTAAAAAAATCAGGCGAGGTTCTCGGCTTTATAACGGCTGAATTTTCAGAAAAAAGCGGCGTACCGAAAGACCTGCCGCTTATTGCAACAGGCTCTGACAAGGGCTGTGAAACGCTGGGGCTCTCGGTTGTGGAGCAGCACAAAGCCGCCATTTCTTTCGGCACAACGGCGACAATACAAATGGCGGTGCAAAAATACTTTGAACCGCAAAAATTCATGCCCGCCTACCCTGCCGTTCCGAACGGACTTTTTAACCCCGAGATAGAAATTTACCGCGGATTTTGGCTTGTTTCGTGGTTTGTAAAAGAATTCGGCGCAGAAGAACGCGCCGAGGCTCAAAAACAGGGATGCGCCCCCGAGCAGCTTCTTGACAAATACATCGAAAAGCTGCCGCCCGGCTGCGAAGGGCTTCTTCTTCAGCCGTATTGGACGCCCGGCGTAATTAATCCGACGTCGCGCGGGGCTGTTGTGGGCTTTGCAGACTATCACACGCACATACACTTTTACCGAGCGATTATAGAGGGCATCGGCTTTGAGCTTTACCATTCGCTTAAAAATATGGAAAAACGCTCCGGGCTCTTAGTAAGCGAAGTTTTTGTCGGTGGCGGCGGCGCGCGAAGCGATGTTGTTTGCCAAATAACCGCCGATATTTTCGGCTTGCCCGTAAAGCGTATTCAAACGCACGAAGCGTGTTCCATAGGCGCTTCAATAGTCGCATTTATTCAAGGCGGCGTTTTTAAAGATTATGACGACGCCATTCGCAATATGGTTCACGAAACCGATGTTTTTGAGCCGCGAAAAAAAGAGCACGAAACATATATGGACTTATACTCAGGCGCATACCGAAAAATATTCGGAAAGCTTGAGCCAATCTACAGACGAATTATTAAAATAACAAAAAGGAGAGATATTCAATGAGCACGAAACCGTATAAAGGCTTTGAACCGAAGTGGTTATTAACACCTGCGCCCGAGGGCAGCTACCGCTCTATTTTCCGTTGGGGCGACCCTGAATTTTTTAAATATCCGAAAGAGTCTCTTTATAAGCTTATGAAAGAGACGTTTAAGATGACCGACGACGATTTTAAGGACTATACCGACGACATAGGCTTTGACCGCGTTGATTTGTCCGACTACCCTTCAAAAATTGCGCCCGAGCACATAGAAGCTCTTAAAAAAATCGTGGGCGACGAATTTGTAACTACCGAGGATTATCCGCGTCTCTCTGTAGCCTACGGCTGCACGGGCTATGACCTTTTGCGCCTTCGCCACAAGCAGATTGAAAACCTGCCAGACGTTGTTGTTTACCCTGACACGACAGAGCAGGTTGAAGAGATTGTAAAATACTCGACCGAGCATAAAATCCCCCTTTATGTTTACGGCGGC
>DJRI01000011.1 GCA_002440045.1 Ruminococcaceae bacterium UBA6364
GAATGCGTCCTGCAAGCTTTCCATCGGCACGGTGTGAACAACCTTTTCAAACGTGTTATCGCTTCTGCCGCCGACCCTGTGTGTCGGCGACTCGGGCACCAAAAGCTCGGGAAACTCGTTCTCTATCGAAGAAAGCTCCCTCATCATCATATCGTAATCATAGTCGGAAACGTCGCTTTCGTTGCCGACATAATATTTTTCTATGCAATCGTTAAGAATTTTTGTTAATTCTGCGGCACGTTTTTTTGCCGTTTCAAAATCCATTTAAAACACTCCGTTGTCAGTTAAAAATCTCAGCCGTACTTTTAAGAAATGCGTCCGCAATAAGTCCGTGCCCGTTATAGGTCGGGTGAACAGAGTCCCAGCACCAATATTTTGCGGGCGCTGTTTTAAGCGCGTTTTCAAATACAGAAAACAGCGGAACAAACACGGCGTCAAACTCTTTTGCAATACGCCTTGAAGCCTCGGCGTTTTTTAAAACATATGAGCGAAATCTTTCGTACTCTTCTTTTTCGTAATTGCCGCTGTCAAGCGTAAACGGCTCAAGAACAATAAAGCGCAAAAAAGGATTCGCTTCGCGGCAGCGCTCAAGCACACGGCGGTAGGTCTCTTCAAAAACATCCGAATAAAATCCTTTTGTATTAAATCTTTCATAAGCGTCGTTTACGCCTATAAGAACGCTTAAAACATCGGGATTTAAGTCAATCGCATCGCGCTGTAAGCGTGCATAAAGGTTATTAACCGTGTCGCCGCTGACGCCGCGATTCATAAATTCAAACCCTGCGGCGGGATTTTTTGAGCCTATAAAAGACGCGGCAATATACGCATAGGAATGCCCTAAGATGTGATTTGGGTCATTGCTTCGCCCTCTGTTGCCGTCGGTAATTGAGTCGCCCTGAAAAAGTATTCGCATTTTAATCACCGTATTTTTCTATAATATTCTGTGCTATGACGGTCTTTTTAACACAAAGGTCCATCGCAGCTTTTTCTATGTATCTGTGAGCCTGCTGTTCTGTCATTTTTTCGTTTTGCAAAAGCAGTGCCTTTGCCCTGTTAACAAGGCGTATATCAAGCATTTTTTGCTCTAAGGTGTTGCTTTTTTCTCTTAAAGCCATATATCGCGAGCGCGACGCCGTAAGCATTCTTAAAGCCTCGAACACGGTCTGTTTATTTGTCGGGCGCGAAAGCGTAAATATGCCGAATTCTTCGGTTTTAAAAGCAACCTGCTCATAAAGCTCGGACTTTACAAAAATCATTACGCCGCTGTCGGTTGAGTTTGCCGTTTCTATTGCAAACTGAACGCCGAATTCGTCGCAGAGCGGCGTGTTTATAATCACAATGTCAAAGCCCGTTTCGATAAGCATTCTTTTCGCCTCACTGCACGACGGTGCAAAAAGAAGCGGCGAATACTGCTTTTCGGGCAAAATGCTTTTAAAAAAATCCGACGCCTTTGTTCCCGAAGAAACCACAAGTACTCCGAGTGTTTTTCTTTCGTCAGTCATACAGCCGCTCCTTTCTTAAAAATTTCAGGCAGAATTTAAATAATATAACCCTCGGGCAGAACGGATTTTACAAAGCCGCTGTTTTTTGCTTCTTCAAGCGCGTCCTCTAAGCTGTCGGGCAGTCTTTCGTACTTCCCTCGCGTTTTTTCGTCAGCCGAATAAAGGTCGATGTCAACGGGTTCGGGGAGTTTCAAGTCGTTTTCTATTCCGAGAAGCGCCGCTCTTATAAGAAGCGCATATACTATATAGGGGTTTGCAGTCGGGTCGGAGGAACGTATTTCCATACGTTTAAGCCCGTCGCGCATTGCGGGTATTTTTATAAGCTGAGACTGATTTTTGCCCGACCACGTTATATATCTCGGGGCGGTCATTTCGCCGAGCCTTGAATACGAATTTGCGCCGGGATTTAAAAACAGCGTAATCTCTTTAATTTTGCTCATTATTCCGGCTACAATGTTGTCGCAATAATCTCTGCCGTCCTGCGATGAAACAGAAATGTTGATGTGCAGACCGTTGCCGCTTTCGTTTTCAAGGGGCTTCGGGCTAAACGAAGCGTGCAGGCCGTTTCTCATAGCGACGGTTTTAACAACGCTTTTAAAGGTCACGGCATCCTCTGCCGCGCGAAGAGCGTCGCTGTATTTAAAGTCAATCTCGTGCTGGCTCGGACCTTTTTCGTGGTGCGAGCTTTCGGGGATTATATCCATATCAAGAAGCGTAAGGCATATTTCTCGGCGCACGGTTTCGCCCTTGTCGTCGGGGGCTATATCCATATACCCCGCTCTGTCAAACGGTATTTTTGTAGGCTCGCCCATTTCGTCCGTCTTAAAAAGATAAAATTCAAATTCCGCGCCGAAATAAAACTGCAGCCCGCGTTTTGAAGCCGCTTCTATTGCGTTTTTGAGAATGTATCTTCCGTCGCGCTCAAACGGCGTGCCGTCAGGATAGGTTATGTCGCAAAACATTCTTACAACCCTTCCGTGCTGCGGCCGCCACGGCAAAACGCAAAGCGTAGACGGGTCGGGGTGCAAAAACAAATCCGCCTTATAATCGGTGTCAAAGCCGCATATCGCAGAAGCATTAAAAGATATTCCCGAAGAAAAAGCCCTTTCAAGCTCCGACGGCATTATGGAAATATTTTTCGGCTTGCCCTTTACATCGCAAAAAGCGAGCCTTATAAACTTAACGTCCTCTTCTTCGACAAAAGTTAAGACGTCCCTGTATGAGTACACTTTCATTCCTCCTAAAACACAATCGGCAAATTCGCGCGCGAGCCGAAACTGCATACTATATAGATAGAATTATGTACAAATTTTATTACCTAAGTGAATTTTTGTCAAGTAAAAGCTTTTATTTCGCGCTTTATGTCTAAGGCTATGAGAGTCGAAAAAAGAATAAAAATACACTTTTTGGAATTTTTATGCTTGACACCGCGTCAAAATCGGTATATAATGCACTGGTAACGGCAACGGCGCCGCGAACTGCAGGGTTCGTGCGCCGTTTTTTATTTTTGTTTTTTTACGGTGATATTTATGAGAAACGACTACATCGACAGAGTACTTGACGAAGTTAAAAAGAAAAATCCGCACGAGCCCGAATTTGTTCAGGCTGTGACCGAGGTTTTTTCAACGCTTTCGCCAGTGATAGAAAAGCACCCCGAATATGAAAAAGTCGCCCTGCTTGAAAGAATGGCAGAGCCTGACAGGCAGATATCATTCAGAGTTATTTGGGAGGATGACAGCGGCAAAATAAGAGTAAACCGCGGCTACCGCGTTCAGTTCAACAACGCAATAGGCCCCTATAAGGGCGGACTTCGTTTTCACCCTTCGGTTTATATCGGCATAATGAAATTCCTCGGCTTTGAGCAAACATATAAAAACAGCCTTACGGGGCTTCCGATAGGCGGCGCAAAGGGCGGCTCCGACTT
>DJRI01000140.1:0-1378 GCA_002440045.1 Ruminococcaceae bacterium UBA6364
GCCCATACGCACAATATATCCGTTTTCTTTAAGCGATTTTATTGCACGATAAACGGTTTTTTCAGTTTTGCCGATTTTCGTTGCAAGTTCTGCATTTGTAAGGCTGTCACATTCTCTGAGTAATTCATACACAAGCTTTTCGCTTATGGACATCTTATAGACATTTTTATGTCCATGAATGCGATAAAATACGAAACGAAACCCTGTCCTTGTGTTTTCATATTCATATTTTACGCCGGCATTTTTGCAAGCCGTAAAAGTTCGCTCAAAACCGGTGCCGAAAGATTCGATCACCGAACATTTAAATAAAACATTTACTATTTTGGGATTAAGCATAATCGGTTCAGCTGAATTTTCAGCGAAATCTTCGGGCTTAAAACCAATCGGAAACAATCCGGGACTATAAATCATAACTTTGTCGCTAAACACTTCTATTGCAAAGCTCGTGTTGGAAAAATAGCACCCGTGTGCAAATGCGTTAACAATCATCTCTCTGATCGCCTTTTGCGGAATTTCAGGTTCTTCTTTCCGCTTTGCATTACCGTCAATCGTTATATGCCAATCAATTGCAGATAAAACAAATGATATACCTTCTTCAATACACTCAAAAATATTTCCCTCGAAATGGTTCAACTTTATAAAAGTATCTTTTGTTGGTGTAGCATAAATTGCCGTTTTTAAAAGTATGGGGTGATTTTTGGAAAACAAGGCTTTTCCTGCGTTTGTCAAATAGCCTTCTTCTGTATTGTATAATCCGAGCTTTGTCAGAATTGAAACCGCATCCGTATATTCATATTTAATTCTTCCGTTTTCATTTCCGTCTGCAATTACTTTCTTTAATAGCTCCTCATCAACATCTGAAACCGTTTCTTTAGAAATTGTATTCTCCCATTCTGAATAATCTTTTTGTCTTTCTTTAAACAGACGTTCAAGCTCTTCATCTGAAATTTGCTTATCTTCGTCTGCAAAGCGTTCATAATATTTTCCGTATGCGGAATAAGGTGAATTTGAGCCGTTAAAAGTGACTTCAACAAAGGCTTTGCCGTCATCGGAATGTTTGGTTGTTATTTCGTACCAAACAGCAGGCTTAATATTATCGCTGATATCACGGGACAGCTTTCTTTCTGTGTCTTTTCCGATATCTTGACCTATTACATCGCCGTTATCTTTCACACCGAAATACAGTGTACCTTTCTTATGCTTATTCAGGATACTTGCAATAGAAACAATGCCCTCCTTTGTTTCAGAGGTCGATTTTTTAAACTCTATAAATTCAGTTTCCTTTCCTATATTCATGTGTACACCTCCAAATGCCCTATCGTAGACATTATACAATGTCCATATTAAAATGTCAATATGTCCATAATAGTTTAACCGA
>DJRI01000140.1:1417-16930 GCA_002440045.1 Ruminococcaceae bacterium UBA6364
TCCTTAATTAAAATTAACCGCCGATGATTTATTCAAAGGCGGTATGTACAGATAATTTTGGGCAATAAAAAAAGACCGAGCTTTTCAAAATAGATTTCTGAAAAATCCGGTCTGAATTTATGTATATTTTATTGTATCAATGATTGTTGTCAGTTCAAATCCCTATCGAACAGGAATTTGTCAAATTGTTCGCCTTTGGGAACACAAAGAAAATTCACCCCTAAAAACAGCGAAAACCCCTGATTTCTCAAGAGTTTTCAAACCGTTCGTCATATAGAGACGAAATGATGGCGGAGAGTTAGGGACTCGGCTCACTTCGTTCGCCGATTAGTTTGCTTCGCAAACTGTCCTATTATATTTTCTTTTGACAAGACTTCGTCTTGCAAAAGATTGTATGGGTTCGAATCCCTAAGGCATAAAAGAGCCAAACAGACACGGTTCGGCTCTCTTATGCCTTAACAAGCTACAAAAAAATAGCGGCACAGTGTTTTAAACACTATACCGTTATTCTGGCAAAGAACCGTAATTTTGATAGAAACCCGTTAAGAGGGTGCAGCATTATCCTGATGTAGTATTACCCAACCAAAACGTCGCAATAAATCGGAAGTTAATGTTTTCTTGCTAACTGTAGATCAATAGTATCATAAATAGTGATTATACCACCATGGTTATTAATTGCTTCTTTAATTTTTGCAAAGAACTCTGTTCTAATACTTTCCTCAATTGCAATATGATCTGAATATGTTCCAAGAAGTTCAATATACTCGTTTGCGGAAAATACACGTTCTCGATAAAACAACTCATATTTAATATCGGAAAAACCATATTTGCTTGCGATCATTGCCCGCTCTTTTGCCTGCTGTTCCGTGTATTCAGATATTGTTTCATGTTCTTTATTGTAATACTTATTGTAATACCGGTCATAAATCTCATCTATTTCTTGTGAAAGCGCGGGATTTCCTTTATCATGGTACGGATGGTTCGCAAAACGTGCAAAAACACCACCATTTTTCAGCATAGAAAATACTTTTTCATATCCGGTTTTCTCCGGCACCCAATGAAAGGCTGACGCAGAAAAAACTAAATCAAAGGCATTGTCCTCAAACACTGTATCTTCAAATTTACCTGTAATGACTGAAAATTTTTGATACTCCTTAAATTTATCTTTTAGCAATTCAGAAAACCGTTCTCCATATTCTACTGCTGTCAAATGACATCCGGTCGCTAAAATCGGAGCCGTCGCTTGGCCTCCGCCACTTCCAACCTCAACCACATTGCTGTTTTCGTTAATAGGAATATAGTCAAGCAATGTCTGATACAAATCTTTTACATAACCGGGACGTAGTTTTTCATATGTAGACGCTACCGTATCAAATGTCCATTCTAATCCTTTCAAAGCCGACATCGTAGCGCACCTCCAAATCCCGATTTGTCAAACACAGTATAACATATCTGCATAGAAAAATCCACCGTAATTCTATCAAAATTACAGTGGACTTATGGCGGAGAGTTAGGGATTCGAACCCTAGAAGCCTTTCGGCTTACAGCATTTCGAGTGCTGCACCTTCGACCACTCGGACAACTCTCCGTATTTTTTGCAGTGCATAAAACGGGCACTGCAAAATTACGGTCATCATTTTATCAAAAAACAAACGAGTTGTCAAGAGAATTGATTATATTTGATTTTGCGAATTTACAAAAAGTCAAGCGAAGGAAGAGCAAAGAGCAATGCAGCTCAGAAAGACTGTTAATTACCGGCGCTGTTTTTGCCGCTATCTTCGTTTAGCAAAAGTCTTTTTGCTTTTGAAAACAGTTTATCGGAGCTTCTTATTAAAAACAGAAAGCGCAGTTCGTCATCAGACAAGTCGCCGAGTTTAATCTGACTTAAATCTTCGGCACCGCCGCTGTCAATTTCTTTCAAAGAAGTTTTCCTCCTTAATCATATTAAATTCCATCTATCATGCATGTTCCGAATTCTCTTCGGGTTTCGCCTGCCATTTCTCTTTTTGCAATATCCGCAAATCTTAATATAACTTCCATATTTGTCGGCCGTACATCGGTATTTCCGAAGCAACGGATGAACGAACTTCTGTTGTCATAATATGCGCGCTCTATTGCAACCCGCATTGCTCTTTCAACCGCAGAAACCGTTGTTGAAAACTTTTTTGCGAGTTCGGGATAAAAGCGTTTTGTAATGTTTTTTGAGAAGCTGCTGTCAGAGATGATAAGCTTTATTGCTTCTTTAAGGCACTCAAAGCCTGTGTAGCGCATTGAAAGCCCGGCACCAAGAAGCAAGTCGGTTATTACGGAATCGATATTTTTCATTGTTGTCTCCGATTGTATTTTTCTTTCCGGCATTACGCCGATTATTTTTCTGTTTAAAAGCAAACTTACGCGTTGGAGCACCGTAATCGGGTCAACGGGTTTTAAAAAGTAGTATTCGACGCCGCTTGTCATTAACGCCCTCTCAAGCCGTGGATTGTCGACTGCCGAAACGGCAAAAATCATCGGATGCTTTTGCGGCATTTGTTTGTTCAGCCTTTGAGCTATACCGATTATGTCGACATGCCGCATAAAAACATCGCAAATCAAGACGTCTGCACCGAAAGTTTCGAGCTGATGTAAAACATCCCATCCGTCACGCGAACAAATTCTGACATCAAATGAGTTTGTTCTTAAAACCGACGCGATGTTCAGCGTTTCGCCGCACCCGTCATCCGTTATAAGGATTTTAATTTTCTCACTCATTCAAATCATATCCCCTCATTTATTTAATTTTGATAGCATTATACCACTTTGCAGGAAAAAATCAATAGCAAAGGCTAAAAATATACAATTTTGACACCTGTTTTTGGTCATTTCGACCAAATTAGACTAATTTCGACAAGTTTCGACAACAACATCCGACTGCATTCGACACAAAAAGGAAGAGTATTTAGAAATGTCAAATAATAAGCTTTTAATTTTTCGACATATCAGCTTAAAAGTCGGATTGAATTCCAAGCCTTGCGGCTGTATAATATAAAAAAACCTCGGAGGAGCATATGGCAACAGGACTTCCCACAGCATACAGATATATACAAAGAAATCAAAAACCGCTTCGCTTTCGTCCCGATGGCAAATTTCGGATTCTTCATCTTACCGATATACACGAAGTGCCGCTGCCGACCCTTGACAGCAGTTATAATGAAGCGGAATTTGAAAAAAGCCGCGAATCAATCAATGTTATAAAAAGCTGTATCAAGCTTGCAAAGCCCGACCTTATTATCCTCGGCGGCGACAACATAAGCGGCTTTCGTCCGGAGAGCACATATGAAATGATGCGCGCCGCAATAAAGCGTATTTTAAAACCGATTGAAGAAAAAGATATTCCGCTTGCGGTCATTTTCGGAAACCACGATTCGGAATCGGTATATTCTCAACCGTTTGTTCAAAGAGAAAATCAGCTTCTTATTTTTGCCGAATACAAAAATCTGCGAAGCACATTAAACGATGAGGACATTTTCGGTTGTGCAAACTGCGCTTTGCCTATTTTGGCGTCGCGCTCTGACCGTATTGCGTGGAACATCTGGTGCGTCGACTCAAACGACTATATAAGAGAAAGCGACTTTTCACGCCCCTTTGACCGCGGATATGATTTTGTGCATAGCGACCAGCTTTTGTGGCGCGAGCGCGCCGCCGAAAAGCTGAAACTGAAAAACGGCGGAAAGCCCGTACCGTCGCTTCTGTTTCAACATATCCCCGTTTTTCAGGAATACGACCTTTTTGAAGAGACTTCAAAAAACGACCCCGACGCATTTGAGAAATTCGGAGAATATTTTAAAGTACCGAGCGGTGCATTTCTTTCGGGCGATTTGCTCGAGCCCCCCTGCCCGCCGGAAGGGCACCGCGAAGAATTTGAGAGCTTTAAAAAGACGGGCGATATTGTCGCGGCTTTTTTCGGCCATGACCACCCGAACGATTTCACGGCACAGCTTGACGGCATAAAGATTGTGCAAACACCCGGCGTAAGATACCACGCAAGCACCGGCACACAGGGCGGCAGGCTTATTGTACTCGACGAAAATATAACGGACGGCTACGAAACCGAAATATATAGAATACCGCGCCTAAAGAAGTGAAAAAGGGCTGTGACGAAACTTTGTCACAGCATGATTTTATTGTTTACAATTTAAACCGTTTTTTGCCGATATTGCTTTTCTTCTTCAACGCTACACGCCCAAAAAGTAAAAGCCGTTATATTCTTTTTCTGCTTTTAAAAGCCACGAAAGAAGCACGGCGCTGTCCTCCGATTTTTCTTTGACAGCGCTGAGGCGTTTAATTATTTCACCCGTTTTTTCGGGTGAATACCAATTAATTCCGAAAATATCAAGCGCGCCGCTTTTCAGATTATTGTAAATTCCGCCGTCAAAAAAATTTGAATACGTTTCAAAAAAGCTTTCAAACCGTTCTTCAATAACAAACAAAGACGCTTCATCTTTGAATTTAATTTTTTCGACGGAAACTATTCCCCTTTCGGGAGTGCCCTTTTTATATTTACAGTATTGAAGTTCATAAAAACAAGACGTATTTTTCGGTACTGCGTTAAATTCACTGAATATCAATTGCATCCTCCAATCACAAAGCCGTGCCATTTTTCGGTTTGAAAAGCCCGCGCATATCAGCCTTTTCAAGCTCTAAAAGCTTTATTTTTTTGTCAATGCCGCCGGCATAGCCCGTAAGGCTTCCGTTTGTGCCGACCACCCTGTGACACGGAACAATAAGCGAAATTTTATTGTGCCCCACAGCTCCGCCGACAGCCTGTGCGGACATTTTTTTAAATCCTTTTTCAGCGGCAAGCACCCGCGCTATTTCGCCGTAGGTAACGGTTTTGCCGTACGGAATTTTTAAAAGCTCCTCCCACACCGCAAGGCGAAAATCCGAGCCTGTCATGTGAAGCGGCGGTGTAAAGCCGGGCTCTTTTTTTGAAAAATAAATATTGAGCCAACGCTCCGCTTCAAAAAGGACGGGCGTCTCTTTTTCTTCGTATTCTTTCGGCAAATCGGCGCCGAAATATTTTTGACCGTCAAACCACAGCCCGATTAAACCTTCGTCGTCAGCCGCCAAAATAATACCGCCGAGCGGCGACATATAATGCTTTGTATATACCATTGCCTGCACCTCAGGCAAATTATATCATTACACAAAGTAATAATCAATAAGCAATGCCGTTCTTATATTCATAGATTAAAAGCACAGCTTTTAACGCGAAGCTGTGCTTTTGTTTTTTACAGTTTTTTCAATACTTGAAAAACAAGGTTTCACCGTCGCTTAAACTTTAAATCTTAGCTTCTATCGCTAACTCTGCAAAAACCTTTTTCTTGCAGGGTCTTTTCCTTGTACCTTTTGGGCGGTGAGTTCTTTAATCCTTTCACGCTATATTCCTCCGTAATTTTTATTGTTGAGCCGTTCTGTTCGGCTGTGAGTTTATTGTACAGTTATACAGTGTTTTTGTAAAGTAATCACATTTTTGTGGTGTAGTTACCCAAAAGAAACCATTGCGGTTTTACGCGTGTTTCGGTGCAGTAAAAAATCCGAAACGCCGAAAAATCACCTTATTATTCTTGACTCTTTCAAATGGCATATGCTACAATATTAAAAAAGTAATATTGCGGAGGTCTTTTTATGAACGAAGCTTCAAAAAATCTGCCGGCTTGCCCCGTGGAAACAACGCTTACGCTTATAGGCGACAAATGGAAGGTTCTCATTCTGCGCGACCTTATGCCCGGCACAAAGCGCTTCGGCGAATTGAAAAAATCGGTCGGAAACGTCTCACAAAAAGTTCTGACGTCACAGCTGCGCGATATGGAGGCAAAAGGTCTTGTGCGCCGCAAGGTTTATGCCGAAGTTCCGCCAAGGGTCGAATATTCGCTGACAGAGCTCGGCAAGAGCCTTGAACCCATTCTTGACGCCATGCAAAGCTGGGGCGAAGAGTATAAACGAAAGTGTGAAGCAACAGAAAAATAACGCCTGCCGATACGGCAATATTCCGCAATTTGCCTCACCCGAAATTTCATAACACCCGAAAGCACAAAGAGTCAAGAAAATACGGCGCGTTTGCTGTAAAGTATGAGTCACAAAAGAGCAAAACGCTCTTTGTAACCGCGATTATCAAAAGCGGGTGTGGACTCACAGAAAGGAAATCAAAATATGGACTGGATACAGGGAATACAACGGGCGATTGACTATGTTGAAGAACACATAACCGAAGAAATTGATATTGAAGATGTTGCCGCGGCGGCATATTCGTCACCGTTTCATTTTCAAAGAGTATTCGGTATTTTGTGCGGTCTTTCGCTCGGCGATTACATCCGTATGAGAAGGCTTTCTTTGGCCGGCGAAGAGCTTTCAAAGGGCAATGCAAAAATTATTGACATTGCGCTTAAATACGGCTATGACACGCCCGAAAGTTTTTCCCGCGCATTCACCAGATTCCACGGCATTGCGCCGAGCGAAGCAAAGCACAGCGGCAATGTCAAAATATTTACTCCCTTATCTGTGAAATTAATTTTATCGGGAGGCAATAAAATGGATTACAGAATTGAAAAAAGAGACGCGTTTAAGGTTGTTTGCAAAAGAAAAAAGGTCGGAAAGCCGCAGGCAGCCAATGCCACAAAGGATATAACCGCAATGTGGCAGGAGTTCGGAAAAGACGGCACAATTAAAAGGCTTGTTGCATGTCTTCCTCAAAACCCCGTAATGAAGGGACTTTTGGGTATATGCTTTTCATCGGAGCTTAGTGCAAAACAGTTCCCCTACGGCATAGGCGTTGAATATGACGGCAGAAAAGTTGACGGTGATTTGGAGATTGTCGAAATCCCCGCAAACACATACGCGGTGTTCACAAGCAAAGGCAAAATGCCCGACGCGTTTATAGACACCTATAACAGAATCGTTACTGAGTTTTTCCCGCAGAGCTCGCAGTATGAATACGCAGAAAACGTTGAGTTTGAAGTTTATTCGTCCGAAGATACATCAGACCCTGATTACCAATGCGAAATCTGGATTGCGGTAAACGAAAAAACAAAATAAACCACGGTTAAATAAAGCGAGCCGAAGCGCCGAAAACAGGCGCCGAGCGGCTCGCTTTTTATTTTAAATATTTTAAGTATTCTGTTGCAACGCTTCTTTCAGCGTTCGCCAACCCAGCACCGCGCACTTGACGCGCGCGGGCATATGCGCAATATCGCGAAGTGCGGAAGCCTCTTCAAGGCTGTCAATCTCTTCTTTTGAAGCCTCGCCCTTAATCATTTTCAAAAAGACTTCGCCCATTTTCAGTGCTTCGTCTTTCTTTTTTCCGATAATCATACCGAGCATAATATCCGCCGACGCCTGTGAAACGGCACACCCGTCGCCGACAAACGCGCCGTCAGCTATGGTGTCGCCGTCAAGCTTCAATTTAAGAAATATATCGTCGCCGCAGCTCGGGTTCACGCCCTCAAGCACAATATCGGCATCGGGCAGGTCGTGCTTAAAATCCGGATGCAGATTGTGTTCTGTAAGAATTTCATTGTAAAAGCTTCTATTTTCCATAACCCATTCGCTCCCTTAATTCGGAAATACCGTCAATCAGGCGGTCAACATCGTTTTCGGTATTGTAAAACGCCAGGCTTGCCCGCGCGGTGGACGGTCGTTTCAAATAAGCGTGCAGCGGTTGTGCACAGTGATGCCCCGCGCGGATTGCAACACCGTCGGACGCAAGAATTTCGCTTATGTCGTGAGGATGAACGCCATCAACCGTAAAGGTGATAATACCGCAGTGCTCCTCGGGGTTTTTTGAGCCGAGCATATTGACATACGGGATTTTCCCTATGCCCTCCATCGCCCTGCTTGTTAAAGCGACTTCGCGGCTGTGCATTTTTTCAAAGCCTATACTGCGCACATAATCAATCGCCGCGTGAAGTCCCACAGCGCCGGCGGCGTTCACCGTGCCCGCTTCAAACTTGTGCGGAAGCTCGGCATACGTTGCCCCCTCGCGCGTGACGGACTCAATCATCTCGCCGCCCGTAAGAAACGGCGGCATACTGTTTAAAAGCTCCTCTTTGCCGTAGAGCACGCCGATTCCCATGGGGCCGTAAATTTTGTGACCCGAAAACGCGAAGAAATCAGCGCCCAACGCCCTAACGTCCACAGGAATGTGCGGTGTGCTTTGCGCGCCGTCCACAACCGTAACCGCACCGACGCGGTGCGCAAGCGACGCTATCTCGCTTATGGGGTTCACTCTGCCGAGAACGTTTGAAACATGCGTGCAGGCTACAATTTTTGTCTTGTCTGTGATGAGCGCTTTAACCTTGTCAAGATTAATGCTTCCGTCCGCCTCGCATTCAATAAATTTAAGAGCCGCGCCCGTACTGCGGCAGACGTTTTGCCACGGCAGCAGATTGCTGTGATGCTCCATAACGGACACAAGCACCTCGTCCCCCGCTTTCACATGAGTAAGCCCGTAGCTGTAAGCCACAAGATTCAATCCCTCGGTGGTGTTTCTCGTAAAAATAATTTCGCGGCTGCTTTCGGCATTAAGAAACACGCGAACGGCGTCTCTTGCGCTTTCATAGCTTTCTGTCGCGGCAACGCTTAAAGGATACAGCCCGCGAAGCGGATTGGCGTTCTCTTTTGTATAAAACTTTGTTATCGCGTCAAGCACGCACTGCGGGCGCTGTGCCGTTGCGGCGTTGTCAAGATAGGCAATGCCGCTGTTTTTTAAAAGAGGAAAGTCGTCACGGTATGTATGTTCCATTTTACAAGACCTCCTCCATTTCGGCAAAAATCTCATCCTGCGCCGTTTTATCGTCAAGCGCACGAACGAGCCGTTCAATAGCGGCGCGCGCCATAATATTTTCCGCTTCTTCAGCCGAAATGCCGCGGCTTTCAAAATAGAAAAGCGTTTCTTCGTCAAGCTCGCCGATAGTCGCGCCGTGATTGCCGACAACGTTTTCCTCGGCGCACAGAATAAGCGGCACAGTTTTGTTTACAACGCCGTCGCCAAGCATAAGAACGCTTTCCTGCTCATTGCCGACAGAGCCGGCAGAGCCTTTTTTAAAGTCGATTGTTCCGCGGAAGATTTTTTTCGCACTGTCCTTCAGCGCGCCGGCGGCGTTTATTTCGCTTGCCGTTTTTTGTCCGCGCTGATTCACCGCAAGGTTTATATCGACAGTTTGGCTCTTTTGACCGAGATAGCCGATGTCGGCATTAAAGCCCGAGCCGTCGCCGTTAAGGTCAAAACAGCCGTCACTGTACACATCTCCGCTGCCAAGCAAAATTTGTATAAGCTCAACCCGACCGTTTTCAGAGCATTCGCCGCCTGTTTCAAGGCGAACAACAGAGCCTTCTGCCGCGTTTTGAATTTGAAGGAGCCGCACTTTTGCATTCTTTTCAACGTGAAGCGCTGTGCGCACAAAAAGGTTTTTTTCAGCCTTCAGCGTTTCATACACCGTGACTGTCTGTCCCTCTTTCGCGTGTATATCAACTGTTTTTTCGCTGTATTCGGCGTTGCCTGAAATTTCAATACGCTCGGTTTGCCCTGCCGCAATAATATGCTCCGTTCCTAAATCGTCGGACGTTCCCCAAACAATTGCCGTTTCGTTAACGCCGAGCCTGTTCCATGTGCGGGTCGGGAGCTTGTTTATTAAAATTGTTTCACTCATTTTCAAACTCCTTTCAGCCAATGCTGCCTTTCATTTCAAGCCTGATAAGGTTATTCATTTCGACCGCATACTCAACGGGCAGCTCCTTTGAAACATTGTCCGCAAAGCCGCTTACAATCAGCGCGCGGGCGTCCTCCTCGCTCATGCCGCGGCTCATCAGATAAAACACCGCCTCGTTGCTGATTGCGCCGATTTTGGCTTCGTGGCCGACAGCCGCGTCTTTTGTGCGAATGTCCATAGCGGGTATTGTGTCTGAGCGGGACTCGGAATCCAGCATCAGCGACTGGCACGACACGGAGGATTTTGCGCCTGCTGCGCTTTTTTCAACCGCAACGCTGCTGCGGAAAGTGCTGATGCCGCCGCTTTTGCTGATTGAACGTGTGTTCATATAAGAGCTTGTGTTTTTGCCCACATGAACGACCTTTGCGCCTGTATCAAGGTTCTGCCCCGCGCCCGCAAAGGTAACTCCTGTGAACTCCATACGGGAATTGTCGCCTTTGAGAATGCTCATTGGGTACAAACAGCCCACATGCGAGCCGAAAGAGCCCGAAACCCACTCGATTGTGCCGCCCTCTTCAACCAAAGCGCGTTTGGTGTTAAGGTTATACATATTCTTTGACCAGTTTTCAATTGTGGAATAGCGAAGCTTTGCGCCTTTTTTGACATACAGCTCCACACAGCCGGCGTGAAGGTTTGCAACATTGTACTTCGGTGCAGAGCAGCCTTCTATAAAGTGCAGGCTTGCGCCCTCGTCCACGATGATAAGCGTGTGTTCAAACTGACCCGCGCCTTTGGCGTTCAGCCTGAAATATGATTGCAGCGGGATTGAAAGGTGCACGCCTTTCGGAACATACACAAACGAGCCGCCCGACCACACAGCGCCGTGAAGCGCCGCAAACTTGTGGTCGCGGGGCGTTACAAGCTTCATAAAATATTTGCGGACCATATCCGAATACTCGCCCTTCACGGCGCTTTCCATATCGGTATACACCACGCCCTCGGCGGCTACGGAAGCTTTTACATTGTGATACACAAGCTCCGAATCGTACTGCGCGCCCACGCCTGCAAGCGATTTGCGTTCGGCCTGAGGTATGCCGAGCCGCTCAAACGTCTCTTTTATATCTTCGGGCACATCTTTCCAATTGTTTCGCATTGCGGTGTTCGGGCGGACATAGGTCGCAATGTTATCCATGTCAAGCCCCGCTATCGACGGTCCCCAATCCGGGATTTTCATTTCATTATAGATTTGAAGGGATTCAAGCCTGAATTGCTGCATCCACACGGGGTCGCCCTTTTCTTTAGAGAGCTTTTCAACTATTTCGGGCGTTAAGCCGCTTTCCATACGGTAAGCGTCGTGCTCTTCGTCGCGAATGTCATAAACACTGCGGTCAACGTCCTCAACATATGTTTTTTCTTTAAGTTCTGCCATATCGGAAACCTCCCGCTCAGTCGTCTTTCAGACTGCCGAAGCCGTGTTCATTGATTTCTTCAACAAGCTCTGCGCCTCCGCCACGAACGATTACGCCGTTCTCCATCACATGAGCCGCGTCTACATGCAGTGCCTCTAAAATGCGCGTGGAATGGGTGATTATAAGAAGCGAGCCGTGCGTGCGCTCGCGAAACAGGCGCACACCCTCGCTGACGGTGCGAACGGCGTCAACATCCAAACCCGAATCCGTCTCATCCAAAATGGCAAGCTTCGGCGCCAGCATCAGCATTTGAAGGATTTCGGCTTTTTTCTTTTCGCCGCCCGAAAAGCCCACATTCAAGTCGCGCTCTGCATAGCTTTCGTCCATATTCAAAAGCGCCATTGTTTCTTTAAGCTTTTTCTTAAAATCCCAAAGGCGCAGGCGGCTGCCCGTTTGCTGCTCAAGGGCACTGCGAATGAATGCGCCGAGGGTCACGCCGGGGACTTCAAGCGGGTTTTGAAAAGACAGAAAAACGCCTTTTTTTGCCCGTTCATTCACGGGAAGCTGTGTTATATCTTCACCGTTAAATATGATTGAGCCTGATGTGACGCTGTAAGCCGGGTTGCCTGTGACGGCATAGCCCAAAGTAGATTTTCCTGTTCCGTTCGGACCCATAAGCACATGGGTTTCGTTTTGCCCGACCGTTAAATCAACGCCGTGAAGAATTTCTTTTTCTTCAACAGAGACGTGAAGATTTTGAATTTTTAAAAGTTCTTTATTCATAAATTTAATCACCTTATCTTTTTCTTTGCCGCAAAAGGGATAAGCATAAGAGGGCCGATGTACTGTCGGCGGCAGATGCTTTCTTCGGCATTCTAAATTACCTACCTTTTCGGTAGGAATTATACCGCTTAATTCCTACCGTGTCAATAGGTATTTAAGAAAAGTTATGCGTCCGACACCGCAAAAACCTGCTGCGCTCGTTTAAACGGCTGTAAATTTAATATTTAATGCGGACTTGCGGCGGTTTTTAATTATTGTCAAGAGCTTCATTCTGTGATACAATAAATAAAAAAATATTTGCCCCAAGGTGACATAAATTATGGTTTATTTGGAAGAAATTAATCCCGATAATTGGCGGCTGGGATTAAAAGTCTCAAAAGAGCAGGAAAAATATGTTTCGTGCGATTTTCGTATTTTGGCGCGCGCATATGCCTATCGCAATTTCAGAAGCAAGGCGTTTGTTATATACAGCAGCTCAACGCCTGTCGGCATGGCAATGTATTATGACTGTGATGAATTAAAAGCATACGATTTCAGCCAGCTTTTTATTGACGAACGGTATCAGGGCAAGGGCTTCGGCTATGCGGCGGCAAGCAAAATAATCGAAATGATGAAAGCCGACGGAAAATTCAACAAAGCAATTCTTTGCTATATCGAAGGCAACGAATCCGCAAAAAAGCTCTATGAAAAAATCGGGTTCTTTTGCACCGGAGAGTGTGACGGCGACGAAATAATAATGCAAATGAATTTTTAAATTCTTCAAGGCGCTCGGTCTGTGCTTGCAAATTAAAACAGGTAATTTTACACTTCTTTTATCTATAGTCGATTTTTCATTTCGGCTCTTGCCTGAAGCTTTATTAAATGATACAATGGTTTTAACATAATTTGTCTTAATTACAAATTCGGCAAATTAAAAACATTTTTGCAGGAGGTTTTTATATGGGTTTTGATGATTTAACTTGGCTTTGCGGAAAAGAAGCCGACTTTGACATGGACGGCAAAGTCAGTTTTTCAGAATATCTGATGGAAACGGAAATGAACGAACGCATCTTCGGCAAACACGATGATGACGATGACATTCCCTCTTTTGACTTTTCTCCCACCGCATTCAGCAATAGCTTTACGGATGACGGTTCGGACGATGACTTCAATAGCTTTGACGACGGTTCAGACGATGACTTCGACAGCTTTGACGGCAGCTTTAGCTACGGTTTGGACAACAGCTTTGACGAAGAGGGCGAAACGCCCGCAGAAGAAATTGAAGCTTCGGACAAAGAGAGCGAACCCGAAAGTTATTACGCCTACCTACGCAGAATGCAGCCCGTTTTGGCAGAAGCGGTATATAACCAATTCCCCGCGGTTCCCGAAAACTTCACAAAGCAAGAGGTTGACGATGATTTGCTCCGTGTTCTCATAGAAGTATACTACTTCGACAAAGCCATGGGGCTTAAAATGCTTGTCTGGATTGTTGAAAATTTCAGAGAAGCCGTTTGCAAAGGTGCCTTTGACACCGAAAGTATAATAGGCTCAATGTTTTATCGCGACGAAAAGACCGATGACGACGTGATTTTAAAATATATTTACGAGCACCCCGAATTTGAAAAAATCGTCCTCGGCGAACAATTCGAGTCTTCAACAACAGGGATTTATTGGGCTACTGACAAATACTGTTATTATCTTTGCAAAAAGCACGATGTTGACAGAATAATAACTGTTTACCGCCTGGTGTGCAACAACCCGAATATAGACAAGACTGAATATCCGAAAGAAAAGTTAATAGACTCTATTATTTTTGCGTTCAATATAAAAGGCGTACGCTACGCCGATAAAAAGCTTTACGATTTTTTCAAGGAAGAGATAGAATCCGTCGGCAAACCGATAATTGTCAATAATCTTACGAAAAAATTGAACGGTGAAGAAAACGGCAAGCCGTTCTTCAACAAAAACGCCAACGGTACGCTCAGATGCATTTATGCCGACGACGACAACGAAATTGCGCCGGTAAATTCGGCAAACAATAAAGAAAGCGACGATAAAAAAGCAGAAGCCGCAAAATCTGCCGCCGACGAAAAGAACGACGATTCCGAAGATGGCGGAGATTCTGAAGCGGAGCGTGACATTCCGCTGTCCGTTGCTGTAAAAATTTCGGATTTGCAGAACCGCCTCAAAGAAGCCGAAAGAAAAATCACGTTTCTTATGAATATGCTCGGCGTGGCAGAAGTTGATTCTGCGCCGTCATTTATTTACAAAGCACCGCAGCCGACCACAACGCCGCAAAACGAGAACGATATTTTTGTTACGAATACTCCTGTTGCGGGAAGCAAATATTCCGATAAAGACACCGTTCAAAGTGTGAAAGAGGGTGACATTGTGACGTTTTTGCCGGAGCCCGAAAACACATATGACAAAAACGCCGTTCTTGTTCTTGATAAAGAAGGGCGAAAGCTCGGGTATCTTCCAAAAAGAGTGAACAAAAAGCTTCTGAAAGATGCTGTTTACGGAACGGTCAGCCGCGCTTTGGGCGACCAAATGTTTATAGCGATTGACGTGTGGAAAAAAGCAAATACATAATTTGCAAGTCCGCAGCGCAAGAATGTGTTATCCATATTGTCGCTGAACGTATATCAAAAAAACACACGCGCAATAAAGTTTTATAAAAGAGAAGGTTTTGAAATCCGGTGCGAGGGCTTTGACATCACTGCCGGCGAAAAGGACTATCTAATGATGTGGCAGAAGCGGCATTAGCTGTGTCGAAATATCCCATAATCCAAGGCAATAACGAGGACTGTAAAAGGTTTTTTACAGCCCCATTTTTCATTATTAAGTGAACAACTGCAAAAAATGTGTTAAAATACAAAAAATATTGAGATATTCCCTTTTAAAACCGTAGTATAAAGTTGAGACGGAAAGGAGTAAACCAACAGTCGGTTTACTCCTCATAAAAAAAGAGATATAATTAAAGATGGAAGGAGGGAAAAGATGGATGCTAAGAAAACCGGTAAGTATATTTGTGAGAAGCGGAAAAAACAGGGTTTGTCTCAAAAGGGACTGGCGAGCAAACTAAATATTACGGATAAAGCCGTTAGCAAATGGGAACGTGGCATATCTTTTCCCGATATTTCAATGCTAATACCCATTTCAAAAGTATTGGAAATTAGCTTATATGACCTATTAACAGGAGGTGAAGATGATGAACAGAAATGACGCTGAGTCTATTATTAAAAATACAATCGAGTATGCAAATAATGAAATAGAGAAAAACAAGAAAAGGAGTCGTAGAATTGTTGTTGCGGCACTTGTTTCCGTAATTCTTATTACTGTGCTTCTCGGAAGCTGTTTAATATCATATGCCAAATATAATACAAGAAATCCATTTTCTGTTGTCAGTGGCTATTTTCAAATTACTGTTTTAGATAAGGAATATGTCGAAATTCAAAATTCGCCAAAAGTAGTTCTAGCTCAGCCAAATGGTGAGATTTTTATAAATTATATGGAATCACGTGGTTTTATAGAGGTTGAAGATGAGCGAATGGGCGCAATGCTAGTTTTTACAAACGGTGAAGAAAAAGAGTTGATTTTCTATTCTGTAAATGGGTATTATTCAAAATGGTGTTGGGAGACTTCTTAAAATCTTGTGT
>DJRI01000138.1:0-5301 GCA_002440045.1 Ruminococcaceae bacterium UBA6364
ACGGCTTTGTTATGTAATCGTCGGCGCCCATTAAAAGACCCGAAACCTTATCCATCTCCTGCGTTTTTGCCGTGAGCATAATTATGCCGACATTGCCGCTTACAGCGCGCAGACGTTTGCAAACTTCAAGTCCGTCCACCTTCGGCATCATAATATCAAGCAGAACGACGTCAATATCGCCGCCCTTTTCGTTATACAAAGAAAGAGCTTCTTCGCCGTCGCAGGCTTCTGTTACCTCATATCCCGCGCGTTTTAACGTTATTGCGATAATCTCTCTTATAGCGCTTTCATCTTCTGCAATAAGCACTCGTTTCATAATTCACAAAGCCTCCTAAAGCTTAATAAAAGATGATGTGACCGTATCTTCGGTTATGCCGAAAGCAGTCCCCTTTTCAGTAATAGAATAATAATATTTATACGAAGCATCGGAATAAAATTCTGTCATACCCTCTGCCACGGCGCTGTCGCCCTCGGCGGCACAGGTTATTCTGAAAAGCTCGTCCGACACGCTTTTCTTTTTTGCGTCCCATCTGTAAAATACGAGGGAGTTTTTGAAAATATCGTATCTTACCGTTACCTTGTCGCCCCACGGCATTTTAAAAAGATAAGAATGAATGGGGTTATATACAGAAAAAATGTCGCTTTCGCTGTTGTCGCCAGCGGCATTGAGCCACCTGATGCCCGTAACGGTATAAACGGTGTTTGTGACTTTCACTTCAAGCTCTTGCTTTTCAGAGTCAAGAGAAACAGCAGCGGGTACTTCAAGACGCTCGTCGCCGTCCAAGTCAGAAGTAGGTATTTTTGACGAGCGAAGCGTCTGCACCGCAGGAGCTGAGAAAATACGCTTCGGTTTCAATGTTTTTTTATCCCAGCAAATCGCCTCGGTGAAAATAGAGGTTTCATTTTTAACGCAATCAACAAATACTCTTGTAAATTTGCCCTCCGAATCAACACCCGTGTCGGATTTTATCGCAGAAACGGAAGAAACGGCACCGTCAAGCATAGTTTCGGCATATTTTACAATATTATCGGCGCCGTCAACGCCGAACACTCTGAAATATGTTTTCGGCGTATCGCCGGAATCGTCGGCGTAAACAACAATAAAGTCATCTTTGTCGTCGTTGTTAAAATCGGCAATGTGGCACGCGGTGTAATACTCGTTAAGAACCGTTTTAAGCCCCACCGTGCCCGTTTCGCCGACAGAGAGCGTGTAAACGGTAACTGTTCTTGACGTTTTGTTTTCAAAAGTCGACCAAGCGACAACAACTTCAAATTTTCCGTCGCCGTTAAAATCGGCAAAGTCTATCGAATAAACGCCGCTGCCCGCACCCTTGATGTCCGAAGCGATTACCCAAGTGCCGTTAACGCAGTCAAGAAATGCTATACGCGCAGAAGAGTCTATTGAAGTGTCGGTATAAAACACCACGGCTTCGTTTTCAGAGTCGCCGTCAATATCGTATAAAACGAACGAGGATTTATAAGTCCCGCGCGACGGCGTTCTGAGCTGGACGGTTTTGCTTGCGGTAAGGCGGTTAAACGCTTCCTGAACCTCGCCGTTATCGCCCGAAAGCGCCGGCGGAGCAAGCAGACTTTCCACAGAAAAGAAATTGAGGGAACAGCCCGAAACAAATATTAAACACAATGCTGCGGCTGTGACGAGAAAAAACCGTTTAATAACTTTTTTCAAGCTGAACACCTCCTTTAAAATCGGTTAGGCTCTCTTAGACTGAATCAAAGTGTAACTTCGACCGTATAACTGCCGTAAATCCAGCAGTTTTTACTTTTGACGGAAACAGCCACGGGCACGCTTACCGTCTGACCCGGGCGCATTTCAAGCTCTGAAAGGTCAACCTCCGCCTGAATGTCGTCAACGGTTATATTTTCAAGGTTTTTAGCCGTACCGATAACCGAAACGGATTTATCGAGACCCGAGACAACATATTTGACAGAAGAAGAATTGTTGATTTTGATATTTTCGGCAGGCAATGTAAAGTACTCCTGCGAGAGCGCCGAAACATCAACATCCACCACAAATTTTGCGGTCTTACTGTTGTCCGAAAGGGACGAATTATCGGCAGAGAAGGTAAAGACGTGGTTTGCGGGCGAAATTGTTTTGAAATCTATCGTGCCTATGGAATAAGAAGTGGTTTTGTCATATTCATCGACAGATATTTTAAATTCCTCGCGCGCGGGCGAAACTGTATATTTAAGCGGCGTTAAAACAAGGTCGTCGGGAGCGTTTTTAAACGTTACCGAGGTATCGACCGTTTTAAGCTGAAGCACGGGTATCGTAAGAACAACCTTGCTTATATTCATTGTGAGATAGCTGAAAGAATCGTTGCCCTTAGAATCGAGCGGAACAAGCTCGGCGTCTGCCGATTTGTTTGACGTAAGCGAATCTTCAAGCGCAAGCCTTGCGACAACCTTTTTTACCTTGCTGACCTCGGTACTGGGGCCTGTGACAGTAACACTGCCCTCGGAAAGCTTTATTTCGCCTGTCGTAAAGCCGTCTTTTACAATGGGGAAACCGTCGTTTATAATTTCGGGTTCAACCACCATCTGAACGGTGCTTTCGGTATCAAAAAACACTTCTATGGTTTTTTGCGAATTGAGCGAAATTGAGTAATTTGTCGCACCTGAAGCGGATTCAGCCTTTAACTGCAGCGTTCTTTTACCTGCGGAATCGACGTTTGCCGTCTGTGCCGTAACAATTATATCGTCTGCCGAAAGCGATGCGGGAGAAATAATATATTTTTTGCCTTTAACGGTAACATCGACGGTAAAATCCTTTTCGCCGAACACCTCAAGCCCGAACTGCGACGGAACCGTGGTGTCTATATTAACTTTAACGCCCTGAATTGTTCTTGTTGTTTCGGGGCTGTAGTTTATAACAACTAAAAGCCATATTAAAAGCGCTATTACAAAAGAAATAGCAAGAACAATTTTATCGTTGTAAAAAAGAGTTTCGATTTTTCCTTTTTTATTTGTCATCTTTTTCACCTTCGGCTTTCTTTTTTCCGAAATGCGGAAGACGGAATTTTTTCTTTTGCTCGTCGCCGCTCTTTTTAACAAGAGACGAAAGCAAAATATCTCTTAACTCGCCCGTTTGTATGCCGTGTTTGAGCTTGCCGCCCATAGCTACCGAAATAGCACCCGTCTCTTCCGAGACGACGGCAACAACGGCGTCGCTGTTTTCGCTCATACCGATTGCCGCTCTGTGGCGCGTGCCGAGGTCGGAGCTGATTTGATTTTGCGTAAGCGGTAAAATACAGCCTGCGGCATAAATTCTGCCGGCGCGTACAACCACCGCGCCGTCGTGCAGTGCGGAGTTTTTAAAAAACAGACCGTTGAAAAGCTCCGAAGAAGAGCAGGCGTCAAGCACCGTTCCCGAATTAATAATATCCTGAAGCGGCGCTTCACGCTCGAAAACGACAAGCGCGCCCGTTTTTGTTTCACTCAAATCCGAAGCGGCTTTGCAAAAATCGTTAATCATATTCGTAACGTCTTTTTCAAGTTCTGTGTCGCTTTTGAAATTGAGAAACGAAATGTTTGAAATTGACCTGCGGCCGAATTTTTCAAGAATTTTGCGAAGCTCGGGCGCAAAAAGAACAACAAGTATAAGAAGCGCGTTTTCAAAAAGCTTTGTAAGCAAAAATTCGCTCGCTTCCATATTGAAAAGTTTAACTATAACATAAAGAATAATAAGAAGGACTATTCCCTTAATAACCTGAAAAGAACGCGAGCCGCGCAAAAGCTTTATAGCTTCGTATATAACAAAAGTAACGAGCAAAACGTCAAGAAGGTCCGAAAGCCAGTTGAAGCTGACAAGAGCTTCGCCCATTTTTTCAAGATAATTCAGTATTGCGCTCATCTTTGTCACCGCTTTCAACAATAGTTAATTTTATAAAATCCCGATTCACGGTAAAATGTATATAATTATTATTAATTATAACATACAAGTTCAGGGATTGCAAATCTTATTAACTACATTTAACAGAATATTTATATCTTTTTTCGACGTGAAACGCGAAGGACTGACGCGCACCGCACCGAAAGCCGAAGTCCCCATGGCATTGTGTGCCAAAGGCGCACAGTGAAAGCCGCCGCGCACCGCGATTGAGTTTTTATTAAGCTCAGAAGAAACCGTTTCGCTGTGCATATTTTTTATATTGAACGAAAGCAGCGGAGCGAAATTTTCGGGCGTATAATCGCCGTAAAGAATAACGCCGTCAATATTTTTCAAGCCGTCGTACAACTGCTTTACAAGCTCGCTTTCTTCTTCAAAAATATTTTTCACGCCGTAGGCGGAAACTATTTTTACGCCGACGCGAAGCCCTGCTATTCCGGGGACGTTTACAGTGCCCGCTTCAAGCATTTCGGGGAAAATTTTCGGTTGTGACAGCTCAAATGACGAAGTGCCCGTACCGCCTTCGAGAACCGTGTTTTCTATGCAGCCGTTATGAAGAAGCGCACCTGTGCCCATGGGGCCTAAAAGTCCCTTATGCCCCGGCACGCAAAGGCAGTCTATACCCTGCTTTTTCATATTTAGCTCTATAACGCCCGCGCCCTGCGCGCCGTCGACAAAAAACAGCGCACCCGCCTTGTGCGCTTCACGCGAGAGAAGCGAAAGAGGCAATATATTGCCGAATACGTTTGAAACGGCAGTAACCACGCAAAGCTCGGGCTTATATAGGGATAGAGCCTCTTTAAAATTATTTACGGTTTCTTTTGCATTTTCGCCGACATCAAAAATCCGCATATTTGCAATGCCGTTTTGCGAAAGCGTATATACGGGGCGCGCAACCGAGTTGTGCTCCAATGAAGAGACAAGAATTGTGCCGCCCTTTTTAATTACGCCTTTTATCGCAATATTGAGCGCTTCCGTGCAGTTTTTTGTAAAGCTTACAAATTCGCTTCCGAAGCCGCCGAAAAGCTCATTCAGCTCTTCACGCGCAGAATAAACGCACATAGCCGACGTTACCGACAGGTCGTGCCCGCTTCGCCCGGGGTTTGCGCCGTATATCGAAAATGCACGGTTAACAGCGCCTATAACCTCAAACGGCTTTGGATAGCTCGTTGCGGCATTGTCAAGATAAATCACATTAATCACCCTCCACTGTTCCGTATATTTTTATGCCGTTGTTTCTTAAAATTTCACTGCACCGAATATCATAATTCGCTATATAAATCACATACCCGCAGCCTTCACCTTTTTCGGGGTGAAGATTGCGGGTAATATACGCTTTAAAACCGTTTTTTATAAGCAGCTCCTTCCCCTTTACGGCAAGAGTCACAGAGCCT
>DJRI01000138.1:5311-6215 GCA_002440045.1 Ruminococcaceae bacterium UBA6364
ACCTTTAAGCCTTTTTTAACCATAAAAATACCCTTCCGTATTAAGTTTGGTACATAATATGCAAGGGTAATAAAATATGTTATTTTTCAATAAGGCAAACCGCGTGAGCCGAAATGCCCTCTTTTCTGCCCGTAAAGCCGAGCTTTTCTTCGGTTGTGGCTTTTACGCTCACAAAATCAACATCAATAGAAAGCGCGTCGGCGATATTTTTTCGCATTTCGTCAATATAAGGCGCAAGTTTAGGGACCTGAGCTATAACAGTGCTGTCAATGTTTACAACCCTGTAGCCGTGCTTTATAAGCAAAGAATTGACAAGCTTTAAAAGCAAAATGCTGTCTGCGCCCTCGTATATGGGGTCTGTATCGGGAAAGTGCTTTCCGATGTCGCCGAGAGCCGCCGCTCCGAGAAGGCTGTCTGAAATTGCGTGAAGAAGCACATCGGCGTCGGAATGGCCCAAAAGCCCCTTTTCACACGGAATATGAACACCGCCTATTATGCATTTTCTGTTTTCGGCAAATGCGTGAACATCATAGCCGTGACCGATTCTAAGCATAAAAACTCCTTACTTTATAAGTTCTTCAAGGCATGCAAGCTTAACCGAAGCCGTAAGAACCTCAACCGCCTTTGCAAGAACGTCGGGCGTGGGGAACGACGGGGCTATTCTTATGTTGCTGTCCGTCGGGTCTTTGCCATAGGGGTAAGTTGCGCCGACCTTTGTAAGGGTTACGCCCGCCTCTTTGCAAAGTACGCCGACTCTTGATGCGCTGCCCGCGGTGACGTCAAGGCTTATAAAATAGCCGCCCTTAGGTTTAAGCCATTTTGCAATGCCGAGACCGCCGAGGTCTTTTTCAAGATTGTCGGTTACGGCGTCGAATTTAGGCTTTAAAATTGCCGCGTGGCGCTT
>DJRI01000104.1:0-1422 GCA_002440045.1 Ruminococcaceae bacterium UBA6364
ACTGACATTCTCGCCCCGATATAAATTTGACTTGATTTACGGCGGACAGGACTTTTATGGGTTTACTGTTTACCGCGCTTTGATGAAAAAGAGCCTTGCTATAGATGACACAGTTAATAAAACAGCGCTTTTCACTACAGTTTTACCCGCATACATAAGTCCGATAATCGCTTGCCATGATGCCGCACAGGCTAAAGAGCCAAAAAAATTTATTGACGGCGGCAAGACGGGCAAAAGTATTACTTTGGATTGTTTTCATTTTATAAAAGATACAATTATAAAAGTTTTTACACCACAAAACTTTGTTTTAGTTGTAGAACCTCCTTTCTATTAAGATAAAAATTTAATATTGAAAATAAAAGCGCTGCGCTCTTTAAGGGCGCAGCGTGTTTTTGTTTTTATGTGATTTTCTCGGTTTTTTCGCAGCTTAAGCCGGCGTTTTTCGTCGTTTTTTGTCCTCTACCTTGAGTAGAGAGAATTTTTTCAAAACTCTACTTCAAAAATTCAGGTGTAGAAGCGAAAACTTCGCCGTAGGGTGACATTTTTTCAATATGCGCCTAAAATAGCATTAAAAGAAATTTCAAAAGGTGAAGAATAATGACAGATTTAAAATCCGTTTCGCTTCCGCACTACTCAGAGCGCGAAGAAAAAATAAACTCCGCGTCGCACGCCGTCGGTATAGGCTTCGGTCTGACCGCCGCCTTCTCGCTTTGCCTTAAGGCGCAAAACGCGCTCGGAATAATCAGCGGCATAATATTCGGAGTTTCCATAATAATACTTTATGCCGCGTCAACCGTTTATCACATTTTAAGCCCGTCGCCCGCAAAGCGCATAATGCGTACTGTTGACCACGCCGTTATATATGTTCTTATAGCCGGCACAAGTATTCCGTTAATAATTATGGGCGTTCTGCCGTTTTCACACACGTTCGGCACGGTAATGACAGTTTTAAGCCTTGTTATTGAAGCCGTCGGAATTTTTATTACGTTTTTTGACCTTGAACGTTTTCGCGTGCTGTCAATGGTTCTTTATATGACCCTCGGCTGGATGTGCATTACACTTATTTATCCGCTTTATAAATATTCGCGCACACCGCTTGCAACAATCCTTTTAATTCTCATCGGCGGCGTGGTATACACGGTCGGAACAACGTTTTTGGCACTTGGGAAAAAGAAAAAATATTATCACTCGATTTTCCACTTTTTTGTGCTTTTAGGAACAATGCTTCACTTTTTCGGACTTTACACGCTTTATTGATTATCGGCTTTACATCTGTTCTTTTTAATAAGCCAAAAGAAAATATATGAAATAATGCACGCCGCCTGCAAAATCGCGCACGGCAAAAATATATATTTAAACTCCGAAAGCGGAACGGTAAAATATGCTGAAAGCCCCAAAAGCCAAATAAGAAGCGAAACGCTT
>DJRI01000104.1:1450-1723 GCA_002440045.1 Ruminococcaceae bacterium UBA6364
AGCACCACATATGAGAAAACACGACAAGTACAACCGCCGCAGCCGCCGCGCCGTAAAGGAACGCAAGCGGTTCCCAGCCGTTCCATATATTCAGATTTTTTAAAACAAAAAATGCAAGCGAAGCTATAAAAAACGCGCATATAACCGAAAGCAGAGGAATAAACGTATGAAGCACGGTCTCAAGCTTTTTTGTATTTTTTTCGCAACAGCCCGTTTCGTTTTTTTCGACGGGCTGTTCATCTTTTCCCAAAAGATAATCAACAGAAACGCCGA
>DJRI01000104.1:1809-17935 GCA_002440045.1 Ruminococcaceae bacterium UBA6364
AAACCGCTTTGTCGCTGTAATTGAGGTCGCAAGCAAGCTTTAACTGTGTAATCTCGCGGGAGCGCCGCAAGGAAGAAAGCCTTTGCGAAAAGCCGGCTTTAACATTTTCTTCTGTAATCATAACTTTGTCAGCCCCTTTTGACACCGTCGATAAATTGCGGTGAAAAAATACCGTGAGAAACTTTTTTATTATAATCGGTATTTTATCACAAATACAGGCTTAACAATTGAACACATTGTAAATTAAATTTCAAATAATATGTCAAACTCTGTCGCCGGCGGCAAAAAATAATGGGGCTGTAAAATACTTTTTACAGCCCCAAAATATTTTTTATTCAAGCTCAAACGCGCCCGTATAAAGACGGTAATATGTGCCCTTTTCTTCAATAAGCTTTTCGTGACTGCCGCGTTCTATTATAACGCCGTGGTCAAGCACCATTATAACGTCCGAGTTTCTTACGGTAGAAAGCCTGTGAGCAATAACGAAAACCGTTCTGCCCTCCATAAGCTTATCCATACCGCGCTGAACAATAGCTTCGGTTCTTGTGTCTATTGACGACGTAGCTTCGTCAAGAATCATTACGGGCGGGTCTGCAACGGCGGCTCTTGCAATCGCTATCAACTGGCGCTGACCCTGTGAAAGGTTTGCGCCGTTGTTTGAAAGCTCTGTGTTGTAGCCCTCGGGCAGACGTGTAATAAAGCTGTCCGCACCCGAAAGCCGCGCCGCTTCGATGCACTCTTCATCGGTGGCGTCAAGTCTGCCGTAACGGATGTTATCCATAACAGTACCCGTAAACAGATTTGTTTCCTGAAGAACTATTCCGAGGCTTCGCCTTAAATCAGACTTTTTGATTTTATTGATGTTTATGCCGTCATAGCGAATTTTGCCGTCGGCAATATCGTAAAACCTGTTGATAAGGTTTGTTATTGTGGTTTTGCCCGCGCCCGTTGCGCCTACAAAAGCAACCTTTTGACCCGGCTCTGCGTACACGGTAACACCGTGCAGAACATCTTTGCCCTCTTCATAGGCAAAATCAACGTCATACATACGCACATCGCCTTTAAGGGGCGTATATGTCACGGTGCCGTCGCTGTGCGGGTGCTTCCACGCCCAGTGACCCGTGCGGCTCTCACTTTCTTTCGGCTCGCCGTTTTCGTCATATTCGCAGTTGACAAGGGTAACATAACCGTCGTCAACCTCGGGCTTTTCATCCATAAGCGCAAATATTCTTCCGGCGCCCGCAAGACCCATGGCAATGGCGTGGTTCTGCTGAGAAAGCTGATTTATATTGCCTGTGAACTGCTTTGTCATATTAAGGAACGGAACGATAATATCTATCGAGAACGGAAGCCCCGAAATGCTTATGTTGTTAATGCCCGACAGCAGGAACACGCCGCCCACCGTTGCACAGATAACATAAAGCACGTTGCCTATGTTCATTATTATCGGTCCTAAGCAGTTTGCATAAGAGTTTGCTTTATAGCTTTCGCTGTAAAGGTTTTCGTTTATTTCGTCAAAACCGTCTTTAACCTGCTGTTCGTGACAAAATACCTTTATAACCTTCTGACCGTTCATCATCTCCTGAATGAAGCCTTCAAGCTTGCCGACGGACGCCTGCAAACGAATGAAGTATTTTGCAGAACCGCCGCCGATTTTTTTGGAGACGAAAATCATAACAGCAACGCCTAAAAGCACAACGCACGTCATAAATACGCTGTAATAAAGCATTATGAAAAGCACCGTCAAAACTATTACGCTTGACTGCAAAAGGCTCGGAAGCGACTGTGAAACAAGCTGTCTTAACGTATCAATATCATTGGTGTAATAGCTCATTATGTCGCCGTGCTTGTGCGTATCAAAATATTTTATAGGAAGATTTTGCATTCCGTCAAACATTTTGCAGCGCATTTTGTCAAGAAAGCCCTGCGTTATATACGCCATAAGCTGGCTGTATGTTGTAATGAATATTATAGAGAACAAATACAGCACAAGAAGCATTCCGACCATGGGCAGTATTTCGGTTTTTGCCGCCGTCCAGTCAAGGTTGCCGGCTTCATAATATTCGGTTACTATTTTCAAGACCTTTTGCTGAAAAACAGCGGGTATTGACGACACCAACGCCGAAAGCAAAATGCAAACGCATGTAAGCGGTGCAAGAACGGGGTAAGACTTGAAAAGAAGCTTTATAACTCTTTTTAAAACGCCCTTGTCAAGCTTTCTCGGCGGCATACCCTTAGGCCCGCCTTTTTGGGGCATTCTGTTACTGCTCATCTTCATTGCCCCCTTTCGTCTGCTGCTCATAAACCTCGCGGTATATTTCGCTTGTTTTCATAAGCTCTTCGTGGGTGCCCATATCGGCAATTTTGCCGTCGTCCATAACGATTATAAGGTCAGACTCCATAACAGATGTTATGCGTTGGGCAATAATTATCTTTGTGGTTTCGGGAATATAATTCTTAAATCCCGCTCTGATAAGCGCGTCTGTTTTTGTATCGACTGCACTTGTTGAGTCGTCAAGTATAAGAATTTTCGGCTTTTTAAGAAGTGCGCGCGCTATGCAAAGGCGCTGCTTCTGACCGCCCGAAACGTTTGTGCCGCCCTGTTCGATGTGGGTTTCATACCCGTCGGGGAAGCTTCTTACAAATTCATCGGCCTGCGAAAGGCGGCAGGCCTCAATAATTTCCTCCTGCGTTGCGTTTTCGTTGCCCCAACGAAGGTTTTCGTTTATCGTGCCCGAAAAAAGAAGGTTTTTCTGAAGCACCATGGCAACAGCGCCGCGCAAAGCTTCAATGTCATAATTTCTGACGTCAACGCCGCCGACCTTAACCGTGCCCTCGGTGGCGTCATAAAGACGCGGTATGAGCTGAACAAGCGAAGATTTGCTTGAACCCGTGCCGCCGATTATACCGACGGTCATGCCCGACTTTATGTGAAGGTCAATATCCGAAAGCGCAAATTTTTCGGCTGTTTTTGAGTACTTAAAGCTGACATCGCAAAAATCTATCGAACCGTCTTTAACATCGGTTACGGGGTTTTCGGGATTTTTGAGCGCGGTTTTTTCGTCAAGCACCTCGATGATACGCTTCATGGACTCACTTGACATTGTGAGCATAACGTATATCATCGAAAGCATCATAAGCTGCATAAGAATTTGTATGCCGTAAGTCAGCATCGACGACATTTCGCCGACGCCGAGGTTAGCGCCGCCGGTTGTAATAATGATTTTTGAACCGACTATAAGCACAAAAATCATATTGAAATAAACGCATATCTGCATAAGCGGCGAGTTCAAGGCGACTATTCTTTCGGCGCGGGTAAAATCAACGCGTATATCCTCAGCCGCGGCGCCGAATTTCTTTTTTTCGTACTCTTCGCGCGAAAAACCCTTTACAACACGCATTGCGCGCACGTTTTCTTCGATGGACTCGTTAAGACGGTCATACTTTTTAAACACCCTGTGAAACGCGGGCATAGCCTTGCGGCTTATAAACACAAGACCGCACACAAGAACCGGAATGATTATTACAAACAGAGTTGCAAGCGCGCCGCCCATAATGTAAGCCATAATGATTGAAAAAACAAGCATCAACGGCGCACGGATTGCCGTTCTTATAATCATCATATATGACATCTGAACGTTTGAAACGTCGGTTGTCATTCTGGTAACGAGCGATGAAGATGAGAATTTGTCGATGTTTTCAAAAGAAAACGTCTGTATCCTGTGGAAAATGTCGTGCCTTAAATTTTTCGCAAAGCCCGACGACGCCTTTGAGCAGGTAAAGCCAGCAATGCCGCCGCAGGAAAGCGAACACACAGCCATGGCTATAAGCACGCCGCCCGTTTTCATAACCGCAGAAAGCTCTGCACCGTCTTCAACGGCGTTAACAAGGTTTGCCGTTATATAGGGAATGATGCACTCGATAACGGCTTCTAAAAGAATAAAAATAAATGTAAGTATCGAGGGTAATTTATACTCTCTTATACTTTGCATAAGCTTTTTAAGCACAAGCTCTCTCCTTTCGTATTTTCATTTATGTATTAAACTTAATGATTATACAATTAAAATCGCCGAAACTCAAGAAGTAATTTGTAAACTTTTTCTAAATCCGAGAACATTTTTTTATGTAATCGGTACATTCCATCTTGACTTTAAGTCCGCAAATTTTTATAATTTTTTCAGATAGGCATAAGAGAGGTGCTTTAACTTGAAACTTATGATAGCTTCCGACATACACGGCTCCGAAAAATACTGCAAAATGCTCGTCAACCGTTTTAAAGAAGAAAATGCAGACAGGCTTTTGCTTTTGGGCGATATTTTATATCACGGCCCACGCAACGACCTGCCCGAATATTATTCGCCCAAGGGCGTTATCGCGCTTTTAAACGAAATAAGCGATAAAATTCTTTGTGTTCGCGGCAATTGCGACGCCGAGGTGGACTCAATGGTATTGAACTTTCCTTTGAGCGCCGACTATGCATATGTTTTTGTTGACGGCGTAAGCATTTTTGCGTCGCACGGCCACATTTTTAATGAAGAAAAGCTGCCGCCGTTAAAAAAAGACGATATTCTTCTTAACGGCCACACGCACGTTCCGAAATGCACAAAGCACGACGGCTATACTTATATGAACTGCGGCTCTGTGTCTATCCCGAAAGAGGACAGCCCGCACTCTTATATGACGCTTGAGGACGGCGTGTTCGTCTGGAAAGACCTTGTTTCGGGTGAAGAATATATGAATACTGAAACTTAATCCGCAAAAAACGTCCCGTGAAAAGAATTGCTCTTTTCACGGGATTTTTTCAGTTTCCGCCGATTTCCGTAATATCATACGGTGTTGACTGGTAAACAAAATAGTTAAGCCAATTTGAATACAAAAGATTTGCGTGCGAACGCCACTTCATAAAAGGCTCCCTTTCGGGGTCGCCGTCCGGGAAATAATTCTCGGGTATTTCGGGATCTATACCTGCGTTTTTGTCGCGGATATACTCGTTTTTCAGAGTATTTACGTCATATTCGGAATGACCCGTAACAAATATCTGCTTGCCGTTTTCTGTGGTGGCTATATAAACGCCCGCTTCTTTTGAAGAAGCAAGGATTTTAAGCTCGGGCACTTTTTCAATGTCCTCGCGGCGAACGCCCGTATAGCGTGAGTGCGGAACATAAAATTCATCGTCAAAGCCCCTTAAAAGAATGGCCCGCTTATAGTCCGCCGTGTGTTTATATACGCCCGAAAGCTTTTTTTCGAGCGGATATTTTTTTATGCCGAAATGGTAATAAAGCCCCGCCTGCGCGCCCCAGCAAATGTGAAACGTGCTTGTGACGTGGGTTTTACTCCACTCCATTATCTCGCAAAGCTCCTGCCAATACTCAACGTCTTCAAACCTAAGCTTTTCAACAGGCGCGCCCGTTATTATCATTCCGTCAAAATTTTCGGTCTTAACATCGTCAAAGGTTTTGTAAAACGCAAGCAAATATTCCTTCGGGGTGTGCTTCGGAACGTGAGATTTTGTCATAATAAGCTCCAGCTCCACCTGCAAAGGCGAGTTGCCCAAAAGCCTTGTGAGCTGCGTTTCTGTCTCGGCCTTTTGCGGCATTAAGTTCAGAAGCAGAATTTTCAGCGGGCGTATATCCTGTGTTATGGCGCGTTTTTCGGTCATAACAAAAATATTTTCGTTTAAAAGCGTTTGCACCGCGGGCAACGCGTCGGGTATTTTAATAGGCACAAAAACAGCCTCCGCTCAAAAAATTATTCGCCAAGCGCCTGCTTTATGTCGTCTATAAGGTCGGCGCTGTTTTCAAGTCCGCACGAAAGTCTTACAAGGTCGGGGCTGACGCCTGCGTTTACAAGCTCTTCGTCGTTCATCTGACGGTGCGTTGTGCTCGCGGGATGCAAACAGCAGCTTCTTGCGTCGGCAACGTGCGTTTCTATGGCAATTATTTTAAGCCGTCTCATAAACTCCTCTGCGGCGGCTCTGCCGCCCTTTACGCCGAAGCTTACAACGCCGCAAGTGCCGTTTTTAAGATATTTTGAAGCAAGAGGATAATCCTCGTCGCCCTCAAGACCCGCATATTTTACCCACGAAATTTTGTCGCTTTCTTTAAGGAATTTTGCAACGGCAAGCGCATTTTCGCAATGACGCGCCATTCTGACGTGAAGGCTTTCAAGCCCGAGGTTCAAATAAAACGCGCTTTGGGGCGACTGCACCGAGCCGAAATCGCGCATTAACTGCGCCGTTGCCTTTGTAATATATGCGCCCTCTTTGCCGAATCTTTCGGTATATGTTATGCCGTGATAGCTTTCGTCGGGCGTGCAAAGTCCCGGGAATTTGTCGGGGTAACGCGCCCAGTCAAATTTTCCCGAATCGACTATGCAGCCGCCGACAGCCGCGCCGTGACCGTCCATATATTTTGTTGTGGAATGGGTAACAATATCTGCGCCCCACTCAAACGGGCGGCAGTTTACAGGCGTTGCAAACGTATTGTCGATTATAAGCGGAACGCCGTGAGCGTGTGCCGCCTTTGCAAATTTTTCAATATCGAGCACCTTTAAAGCGGGGTTTGCTATGGTCTCGCCAAAAACAGCCTTTGTGTTCGGTCTGAAAGCTTTTTCAAGCTCTTCGTCGGAACAGTCGGGCGAAACGAACGTAAAGTCTATGCCCATCTTTTTCATTGTAACCGAAAACAGGTTGAACGTGCCGCCGTATATCGTCGAGGACGAAACAACGTGGTCGCCGCACGAAGCAATGTTAAATACGGCATAAAACGATGCCGCCTGACCCGAGCTTGTAAGCATCGCCGCAGTGCCGCCCTCAAGCGCGCAGATTTTTGCGGCAACCGTGTCGCACGTCGGGTTTTGAAGTCTTGAATAAAAATATCCGCTTGCTTCAAGGTCGAAAAGCTTGCCCATATCTTCGCCCGTGTCATATTTAAACGTTGTGCTCTGAACTATTGGTATCTGCCTCGGCTCGCCGTTTTTCGGGCGATAGCCGCCCTGTACGCATTTTGTTTCTATTCTGAAATCGTTCATTTTATATACCTCTTTTCAGTCAAAAAATTCAAATCCGAATTGCAATTAATTATATACCTACTCCCACAGGTTCAACCGGGGAGCCTATCCACATATCCTCCCATTTTTGCCCCGTAATATCCTCAATCTTCTTTTTATCCTCGTCTGTGACGGTGCATTTTCCCGTCTCGTGCTTTTCGGCGATAATGGATTTTATCATTTCGTGGTCGTGCTTTGTCATTTTATATCTGAAAATCGAAATCACGCAGAACAGCGCAAGCACCGACGGAATCACGGCATAGTTGAGTCTTAAGCCGAAAACCGTCTTCTTTGACTGAAGGCGCGGGTCCTGAACGTTGGTGTCATAACCGAACCACTCAAGCGACGCACCGACAAGATACGCCATAAGACTGCTTACCGTCTTTTTAAACAGCGTGTTGAAGGTCGAAATAACGCCCTCTCTGCGCTGACCCGTTATAAGCTCGTCAACGTCGGTAACGTCGGGCTGAATGTTTTCGCCGACAAAGCCGGGGCCTGAAAAGCCGATGTTGTAAAGTACCGATGAAATTACTATTACCGCGTATTTAATGCCCTTGGGCGTTGAGTAAGAAAGGAACGCATTGACCAAAAGTCCCAAAACCATAAAGGGACCCATAAGCTTTCCGCAGAACGTTTTGCCCTTATAGCGCGTAAGAAGATAGTTTATAGGCGAGCCTGCCGCTTCGGCAATGCCCGAAATAATTGTAAGCGAGTTAAAGAATTTGTAAGCGTCCGTTACGCTTATCATAAAATACTGGTCGGCGTAATTATAAAAATACCTGCTCATCGAGAAAAACAGCGATATTATAAAATACTGCCTGAAAGCCTTGTTTTTAAACACAAGCTTATATTCTTTCAAAACATACTTCAAGTCAAACGGCTCGTTTTGCTGACCTAAAGAAGACGGCTCTTTTGTTTTTATCATACAAAGAATCGGCGCCCATACAAACCATATCATAAGCACGATTCCGACCATCTGATAGTTGCCCCTGTCCTGAGGCGACGGGTTAGGCAAGGCGGTAAGCGCGGTTTTGATGTTGAAGCCCGCAATCGCCAGCGCCGTAAAAATATACGAGCTGAACTGACCGACCGAGTTCATTATGTATTCAACCATTTTATACTGCGTGCGCTCAAAATAATTCGGCGCAACCGTCGGAAGCATTGCCGTGTGGGGTATTGACATCATCGTCATAAACGTTGCGTACATAAGCCCCGCGAACACATACCAGACCCACGTTTTAGAGGTATCGCCGCCTGCCGAAATCCCGAACGAAGTCCACTTGAAAAGGTATGAAATCGCAAACGGTATTGCGGCAAAAAGAAGGTACGGGCGGTGTCTGCCCATTTTTGAGCGCGTTCTGTCGGTAATAAAGCCCATAATCGGATCGCTTATTGCGTCCCAAAGGCCGCTTATAAGCGAAATTTTGCCCGACTGCCTTGTTGAAAGGCCCTCAACATACGACAAAAACTGCTGATTGTAAACGTTGATGGGATAGCCCGCGCCGCCTATTGTGATGTTGGCGCAGGTGTAGTTGAGCATCGGCCTTATTGTGGGCAAAACCTCGCCCTCAATTCCCAACACGCTTTTGATTTTGGCTGAAAAACCGTCTGATAATTTGTTTGCCATAAATACACCCCCGAAAAAGCATTAAAAGCAAAAACGCCGCTTTAATCACACCGTGATTATTCGGCGTTTTTTATGCTTTTCGATTATTTTTTAATCTCCTATAAAAATCATACACCAATAAAACGTGCGCCCGTCGTTTGAATACGCCGCGATGCCGACTTTTGAAAAGTTTGAGCTGAGCATCGCTTTTTTGCACTGTTCGTTATTGATTAATTCTTTATACGCCTTTTTATAATTTGTGCTTGCCGCAACAACAAACTTGTCTGCAACGGAATAGCTTATGTTGTTGTCGTCAAGAAGCTTATAATAGTGACTGCCGTCTGCGGTGTAATACGCCGTACCCGTAGTTTCGGTAAATTCCTTTGCCGCGGCAAACGCAATATCTGAAAGCTCCTCTGACAGCTCTAACTCGCCCAAAGGCTTGCCCGTATAGCGGCTTCTTAAGCCGTTTATTTCTTTAACAAATTCATCGGTGCAGGGGTCAAACGGAATCGGCGGCATAAATTCAGGCTCTGTTATTTCTATTGCCGCAAGAAGCGCAAGCCTTGCGTCGCTTACAGTTATGCTGCCGTCTTTGTTAACATCGGCACAGGCGCGGTCGGTATCGGTAAGCTCCCTGTCTGAAATTTCAAGCGCCATAAGCAATATTTCGCGCGCGTCCGAAGTCGAAACAACGCCGTCGTCGTCAATATCGCCGTAATATCTTTTTATATCAAGCGCGCCCGCAGGTAAAGCCGAAAGCACCAAAAATGCCGCCGCTATAAAGGCCGCCGTTATTTTTTTACATAAGCTTTTCATAACAAGCTCCCCATAATATATTATTACAAGTTACAGTATACAATAAATCTTTTAAAAATGCAATCACCAAAGCGCGGCATATATTGTAAATTTTTTATTATATAAAGCTAAGAAAGGCTGCAAAAAACTTTTTACAGCCTCTCAGTTATTTCCGTTATTTAATTCTATCACATCGCGCATTTCTTCCTTTGCGCGCATAACCTCGTCAAAAAACGCCGAGGACGACATTCTTAAAACGCCGAACCTCAAAGACGAAAGCTGAATAAGCCCGTCGGACGTAACAACGCGGACGTTTTCGTTTTTGCCTATATCGCTGACGAGCTTTTCAATATACATATCGCCCGTTTCGTTTTCTTTTGTAAAAACCGTGTATATATTGCCGTATTGCTCGCGCTCGCCCGTGCCGCCGGGAACATTATACGCGTCAAACACAAGAATAACCTTGTTTTTTGTAAACGCCGCGTATTCCGAAAGAATATCCGAAAGCTTTTTTCTTGCAAAGCCGAGGTCGGTTTTTGCAAGCTCTTTAAGCCCCTCCCACGAGAATATGACGTTGTAGCCGTCAACAATGGTGCACCTCGTCTTTAGGGGCGCTTCGTTAATTGCGGTGCTTTCGGTTTCTTTTTTCTTTCCCGTTTTATAAAGAGTCTGCGTAAGCCGCGCTTTGCCGAACTCGCGCTCCATAATAGCCTCAAGCTCTTTGTCGTCTATTGAAAAATTGCGTTTGTTAAGCGCCGCGTCATACGGCGCTTTTTCTTTTTTAAGACAGCTTTCTATGTGCATATAGCTTTCTGTGTCGCACCACTTCACGGTAAAGCCGCCGCCGTGCGCGCAAAAAACAGAGTCGGGCGTATTTTCAAGGTCCGCTTCGGGGTCATAGTTAAAGCTTTTTATCACTTCGCAGGGATTGTGGCACTCTTTATATCCGTCAAAGCTTAAAGAGAGCCTGCCGCTTCCGCCCGTATACACGGCAACAATCGAAGCGTAGCCGTTAAGCTCTGTAACGGGCGCAGTGCCGCTCAAAACCGAAAAGCCGCCTATATCCTCGGGCGATGAAAACGTGCCGTGCATAGCCTTTATGTCGCTTATTGCTCTGCCTATTTTTTCACGCGGGACTTCAAGCTTAAAGCTGTAATAAGGCTCAAGCAAAACGCTTTCGGCTTTCATCAGCCCTTGCCTTACGGCGCGGTAAGAAGCCTGTCTGAAATCGCCGCCCTCGGTGTGCTTTATGTGCGCCCTGCCCGCGGCAAGCGTAAATTTTATATCGGTAACGGGCGAGCCTGTGAGCACGCCCAAATGCTGTTTTTCTTTAAGATGCGTAAGAATAAGCCTTTGAAAATCGCGGTCGAGCATATCCTCGCGGCATTGAGTTTCAAAAGCAAGACCCGCCCCGCGGGGGAGCGGCTCCATTATAACGTGGACTTCGGCATAGTGCCTTAATGGCTCATAATGCCCCACGCCCTCAACCTTGTTTTTAATCGTCTCTTTATATATAACGCTCCCTTTATCGGTATCGACAGAAACATTGAAGCGTTCTTCGATTATCGCCTTTAAAATTTCGCGCTGAACTTCGCCCATAAGCCTTACATATATTTCGCCCGTGCGGCTGTTTTGTGTAAAGCCCAAAACAGGGTCCTCTTCTTCAAGCGTCTTTAGCTTCGGCAAAAGCGACGCGGGGTCAACCTCTTTCGGCAAAAGCAGTCTGTAGTTCATAACGCTTTCGACAGTCTGCTTTTCGACCGAAAACGAATTACCTAAAGAAAGCCCTGTTTTTGCACTCTCAAGCCCCGTAACGGTGCAAACGCGCCCGGCGGAAACCTCGTCGACAAAAGCGGATTTAGCGCCCGAACAAATTCTTATCGAGCTGATTTTCTCCTCCTTTTCGCCGACCGTCACCGTGTCGCGTACACGAAGAGTGCCGCCCGTAATTTTTAAATGAACAAGCTTTGCGCCGTTTTTGTCGCGCGTTATTTTAAAAACCTGCGCGCCGAATTTTTCGGGGTATTTCTTTTCGGGCAAAAAGCGGTAAATGCCGTCAAGAAGCTCGTCTATCCCCAAAAGCTTAAGCCCCGAGCCGAAATAGCAGGGAAAAGCCTTGCGCGACAAAACGAGCCTTGAAATGTCGCCGTCGCAAAGGCTGCCGTTTTCAAGATATTTTTCAAGAGTTTCTTCGTCACAAAGAGACAGCTCTTCGTCGTTTTGCGCGCCCTGCGAAAAGTCCGCGGCGTTTTCCGAAAGCTCTTCTCTTATATTTTTTAAAAGTTCTTCTTTTGTTTTTCTTTCAAGGTCGGTTTTTGTAACAAAAATAAAAACCGGAACGCCGTAATGACCCAACAGCTTAAAAAGAGTTCTTGTGTGCGACTGAACGCCGTCGGTGCCGCTTATTACAAGCACCGCGCAGTCAATCACCTGCATAATACGCTCTGTTTCAGCCGAGAAGTCAACGTGTCCCGGAGTATCTAAGAGCGTGATACCCATATCGCGGAACGTAAAATCAGCCTGCCCCGCGAATACGGTAATACCGCGCTCTTTTTCAATTGAAGCCCAATCAAGGTATGCGTCGCCGTTATCAACCCTGCCTAAGCGCCTTATGACGCCCGTTTTATATAAAATACCCTCCGACAAGGTAGTTTTGCCCGCGTCAACATGGGCAAATATGCCGATAACGGCGTTTTTCACATTTCACACCCGCCTTTTAATAATTGAGTTTAAAGCTTTATAACCTCTATACAGCCGACGGGGCAAGCCTTTGTGCACTCGCCGCAGCCGACGCATTTTTCGCTGTCTACAACGGCGCAGAAGTTTTCAACCTTTACGGCGCCGTATTCGCACGCCTTAACGCATTTCATACAGCCTATGCACGCCGCCTTGCAGTGCTTTCTTGCAAGGGCGCCCTTTTCGTGGTTGTTGCAAAGCACCGAAGCCTTGGGAACGCCGAGCGGCAGCATATGTATAAGCCCCTTTGGGCATGTTTTAACGCAGGCTTTGCAGCTGTGGCACGCAAGCGGCGAAATTCTTGCAACGCCGTCGCAAATGCGTATTGCGTCATATTCGCACGCTTCTACGCAGTCGCCGAGCCCAAGACAGCCGTATGTGCATTCTTTTGCACCGCCGAAAAGCTGAGAAGCCATTCGGCAGCTTTTAACGCCCTCATAAACCATTTTATCCTGAGCGTTCACGGTATTGCCGTTGCAAAGCACCACCGCCGCCGTCGGGAGGACAAATGCGGGCGATGTACCCATTATTTCGGCAACTTTTTTAGCGGCGTCACTGCCGCCGGGGGCGCAAAGATTTGTTGCGGTCTCTTTGCCCGAAGAAAGCGCCGCGGCATAGCCAGAGCAGCCCGAATACCCGCAGGCGCCGCAGTTTGCGCCGGGGAGCGCTTCCGTTATAGCCTCCGCCTTTTCATCGACGGGCACAGCCATAATTTTAGAAGCGATTGCAAGACCTAAGCCGAGAACAAGCCCTATGCCTGCAACAAGAGCCACGGGAAATAATATTTCTGTCATAAAAGTTCCCCCTTAACCGAATATGCCGTCAACAACGCCCGAAAAGCCCAAAAACGAAACAGAGGTTATTGCGGCTGCTATAAGCGTTGAGGGCAAGCCTTTTAAAAATTCGGGTATATCGGCTGTTTCAAGTCTGCTTCTTACACCCGCGAAAATAAGCATCGCCACAAGAAAGCCGACGCCCGCGCCGAAGGTGTTAATCATTGAAACGCCGAAGGAATAGCCGTTGTCAAAGTTAAGAAGCACAACGCCGAGAACCGCGCAGTTCGTCGTAATAAGCGGCAAATATATGCCGAGCGCGTTGTAAAGCGGCTTCATATACTTTTTAAGTATGATTTCAACAAGCTGAACAAGCGCGGCGATTATGAGTATGCAAACTATCGTCTGCAAATAGCCCAGGCCGTTTTTCTGAAGCATTGAATTGATGGGGTAAGTGACGGCGGTCGAGATAAGCATAACGAAAATTACGGCTACGCTCATTCCGAGAGCGGTGTTTACCTTTTTAGATACGCCGAGGAACGGGCATATTCCGAGGAATTTGCACAGAACAAAGTTTTCTGTGAGGATAGCCGTTAAAATAATCGAAAAAACCTGTGAAGCTGTCATACGGCTTTCTCCTCCTTATCCTGTATTCTGTGAGCGCATCCCGAAGCCATCGGGCAGCCCTCGCAGCCGTTCATTTCTGCTTTGGGTAACTTCTTTTTGCCGCTTATTTTGTTTGAAAGCGCAATAAGCACGCCGAATACAAAGAAGCCGCCCGCAGGAAGAATGAATATTGTCATGGGCGTGTTAAGAACGGTTACGCCGTTAAATCCGCCGAGAACGTTGTCGCCGAATACCGAAAGAAGATTTTGCGCGTCTGAAAAAAGCGTGCCGTTGCCCAAAAATTCTCTGAAAAGAGACATTGTGAAAAGCGCGGCGGTAAAGCCCACGCCCATTCCGAGGCCGTCAACCGCAGAAGCCAAAACGCGGTTTTTGCTTGCAAACGCCTCGGCTCTTCCGAGGATTATGCAGTTTACGACTATAAGCGGCAAATAAACGCCCAAAGCGTCGTTAAGCGCGGGCACAAACGCCTTTACAATCATTTGCACTATCGTAACGAACGAAGCGATTATAACTATGTAAGCCGGTATTCTTACTTTGTCGGGAATAACCTTTCTCAAAGCAGAAATGGCTATATTCGAGCACACGAGCACAAGCGTTGCCGAAATGCCCATACCGATGGCGTTTACCATCGACGTGGACGTTGCAAGCGTCGGGCATGTGCCGAGAACGAGCCTTAAAACAGGGTTTTCTTTTAAAAGTCCCTTTGTAAACTCTTTTCTTAAAGAGCATTTATTTTCAGCCATTTGTGTCACCCGCCTTTATCTCGGAATATACCGAAAACGCCGTGTTTACGGCTTCGGTAACTGCCTTTGAAGTGATTGTTGCGCCGGTTATAGCCTGTATTTCGTTGCCCGAGGGCGTATTTTTGTTAACGCCTATACCGGCTGTTTTGCCGAAATACTGCTCCAAAAAGTCGGCGTTTTTCGCTTTCATTCCAAGTCCCGCAGTGTCGTTTATCGAGGTAATTTCAACACCCGTAATTTTTGACGACTCTGCGTCTATGCCAACTATAAGAGAAAGGTCGCCGCCGTAGCTTTTTGTTGTAACGGGTATTACATACCCTTTAACTTCGCCGTTTTTTGTTCCCTCAAAATATGTGTATTCTTTGCTTTCGACGCTTACGGTTTTTTCTTCCGAGAAGCTGTCAGCCTCGGATAAAACCGCGGCTTTCGCCTCGTTTTCGGTCTGCGCCGAAATTTCGGCGATTTTATCTTTTGTTAAAAGGTTTGTGCCCGCAAGAAGCGCCGTGCACACCGCGCCGATTAAAAACAGCATAATCGCGGGGCGAAGAATTTCTTTTACCGATGAGTCTTTTTTCATTTCGCCTCACCCGCCTTTGCTTTTTTCTCTTTTATATAACCGAACGGTTTAAGCTTTGTAAGGTTATCAATGTGCGGAACGAGCAGGTTCATAAGAATTATCGCAAATGAAACGCCCTCGTTGTATGTTCCGAAAAATCTTATAATCGAAGTAACAAGTCCGCAGCCTATGCCGTAAAGAATTTTGCCCTTAAACGTAAGCGGGCATGTTGCATAGTCGGTCGCCATAAAGATTGCGCCTATTAAAAGTCCGCCGCCCAAAAGGTTATAAATGAGAAAGCTCATATCGAATTTTCCCGCAAAGAGCATAAACACTGCAACCGTTCCTATAAACGAAAGCGGTATAACGGGTGAAATCACGCGTTTTACAATAAGATAAATTCCGCCGAGGATAAGAGCCAAAGCGCAAGTTTCGCCGAGACAGCCGCCGCGAAGCCCTAAGAACATATCAAGGTAAGACGGCATTTCAGAGGTTGCGCCGCTTTGAAGCATATAAAGCGGCGTAGCCGAAGAAACCGCGTCCGAAGCGCCGCTCCAGTCATAGGGCTTTACCCAGTTTGACATATCCGCAGGGAACGAAACCATAAGAACGATTCTGCCCATAAGCGCGGGGTTTACAAAGTTCTGACCGATGCCGCCGAAAAACTGCTTTACGACGACTATTGCGACAAACGCGCCGATAGGCACCATCCAAAGCCTTATTGTTGACGGCAGGTTGAAGGCAAGCAAAATGCCCGTTACGATTGCCGAAAGGTCCGAAATTGTGTTTGAACGTTTTAAAAGGCGGCGCGTTATATATTCAAGCGCCACACAGGACGCAACGCTTATTGCCGTTACAAGAAGCGCACGCGGTCCGAAAATCCACACAGAAGCCGCAAGCGCGGGCACAAGCGCAATTATTACATCGCGCATAAGCCCTTTTGAAGTCGCCGACGATTTTATGTGCGGCGAAGCCGTAACCGTGGGCTTTATTTTTTGAATGAGAGCGTTTTCACTCATTTTTTTGCACTCTCCTCTCTCAACATATCCTTAGCAAGAACAAGATACTGAACAAGCGGCTTGCCCGCGGGGCACGAATAAGCGCATGTTCCGCACTGCATACACGCCGTAACGGAGCTTTTTTTAAGCCCTTCAATATCTTTCGCTTTTACGGAGCGCATAATGTTTGTGGGCATAAGACCCATGGGGCACGCGTCACTGCATCTGCCGCAGCGTATGCA
>DJRI01000104.1:17985-18182 GCA_002440045.1 Ruminococcaceae bacterium UBA6364
ATTAAGTGCCCTTTGTGAAGGCAAGAACGGCGTTATAGCTTTTTATAATCGGAACGTCGGTGCTGACAAGCGAAGTGCCCATCATCGGGCCGCCCGCTATAACCTTTTCAACGCCGGGTTTAAAGCCGCCGCAAAATTCAATAACCTCGTTAAGGTTAGTTCCCAAAGGAACGCGCACATTTTTGGGCGAAACGATT
>DJRI01000104.1:18222-28970 GCA_002440045.1 Ruminococcaceae bacterium UBA6364
TGTGACTAAAGGCTTGCCCGTTTCGAGGTATCTGCCGATAAAGGCGGTACTTGCGACGTTCATAACAATACAGCCCACGTCCGCAGGGAGCTTTCCGAGCGGTATTTTGCGCCCCGTCGCCGAATAAACAATCATTTTTTCGGCGCCCTGCGGGTAACGCGATTTAAGCTGCATAACCTTTATTGAGCCGTCGCCGAATTTGTCGGCAACGTTTTTGAGCGCTTCAATAGCCTTCGGCTTGTTATCCTCAACGGCTATTACCGCGTTTTTAATATTGAGATACTGTTTTATAAGATGAATGCTTTTTATTATATAAAGCGTGTTGTCAACGCACTCGCGATAGTCAACGGTAATATACGGCTCGCACTCGGCGGCGTTTATTACAAGCGTATCTATCGGCTTGTCGGGCGAAACGGCAAACTTGACGTGGCTCGGAAAGCCCGCTCCGCCGAGACCCACAAGACCCGACGCGCGCACGGCGGCTCTGAAATCGTCGGCATTGTTTATCACGGGCGGCGCAATTTCGGGGCAAAGCGTCATAAGCCCGTCCGACTCCACGGTAACGGCAGGCGCTATTCTGCCGTTTGCAAGGACTGTGTCCTGAATAGCTGTTACAGTGCCCGAAACGCTTGCGTGAATCGGTGCGCTTATAAATTTGTCGCTGTCGCCGATTACCTGCCCGACAGTGACCGCGTCGCCGACCTTAACCGTCGGTGTGCACGGTGCGCCTATGTGCTGCTGCATCGGAAGCACAACTCTGTTCGGCGCAGGCATTCTTATCGCCTTTTGTGTTTCGGTGTTTTTGTTGTGCGGCACGTTTGCGCCGCCCCTGCCTTTTTTGACAGGCGGCACAACACCCGCAATATGTTTTATCATATTCCGTCTTCTCCTTTAGTAACCGCGGTTAGTTAAGAGTGCACATTTTTGAAAAATCCGTACTCCGCACCTAATCGCCGTCACCTTGTATTTAAGAAAATGCTATTTTGTTTTAATAATTAAAGATTGTTGCTTTCTAAACACCGCCGCGGTGTATTTATAGACCGCGCCCGTTACGGCACCCGTAACCGCTCCTAAAAGCGCAAGATACGGCGCAAGCGAAAAAACGTATTTCCCGAGAATAAAATAAGCCGCAATAAGCTGACCCAAATTGTGAAAAAGAGCCGACAAAACGCCCAAAGAGATAAAGCTTATTTTTTCTTCGGGAAGTTTAAAAAGAAGCGTCATAACAACAAGGCTTAAAACGCCGCCCGAAAGGCTTAAAAGCGCCGCCGTCACACCGCGCGTTAAAAGCGCCGTGAGCGCCTTGAAAAGCGTTATTAAAAGCCCGCACGAAAAGCCGAACGACGAAACGCCGTACATTGTTATAATATTTGAAAGCCCCGCCTTCGCAGTCGGAAGCGGTATAAAGCTCGGCAAAAGCCCTTCAAGATAGGAAAGCGCGACAGCCTCGGCGCAAAGCACGCCGAAAAGCGCGATTTTGCGATTTTTTTTGAGCGAATCCGTTTTTTCTTTTTTCATCAGTAGCTCACTCCGTCAAAAGAGCGGTTTTCGCCCTTAACAGTTATAACCGTCCTGTTCGGAAGGCACGCCGCCGTGTCACCCGCCCGAAAAAGAAATCCCCTTTTTTCGCAAAGCCCGTCGCGGCATTTCGCATTGACAAAAGCGATTTTGCCGTCCTTTATTTCAAATGTAACGTCGGGCGCTTCGTCCAATGTGAAAACGCCGTCCTGCGCATTTTTAAGGTCTATTTCTTTTACGGTTTTGCCGTCAACCGTTATTATTGCCGTTGCATCTGTGCTTTTAAAAGGTAAAAAAAACACGAGGGCGCATATAACAATTGCCGCAATAAGCGCGGCGTCAAGCGGCCTCCAGAGTTTTCTTTTAATGGTTAACACCTCACAAGTGAAAATGACGTGACAAATACCCTATCTTATAAAACATTATACAGTAACGCCCTTGTATTTTCAATAGTTTTTTGTTACAATTAACACAAATTTATACAATATAAGGCGGTGCGAATATGTCAAACGAAATATATATGCCCGTAAAAATCATTCACGGCAAAAACTGCGTCAGAAAAAACGCCGCGGTTTTTTCGTCGCTCGGCAAAAGCTGTCTTATCGTGACGGGCGGCTCTTCAGCCGAAAAATGCGGCGCTTTGGGCGATGTTAAAAGCGCGCTTGAAGAAGCGGGCGTTTCTTATTCGGTTTTTCAAAAAATAACCCCGAACCCGCTTTGCTCTCTCGTTTTTGAGGCGGGAAAAACCGCCCGTGACACAAACGCCGATTTTATAATCGGCATAGGCGGCGGCTCACCGCTTGACTCGGCAAAGGCGGCGGCAATCTGCGCCGCAAATCCCGATTTTGACATCGACGCGCTTTATGAAAGAAAAATTCCCGCAAAGGCTCTGCCGCTTGTTCTTGTCGGCACAACAAGCGGCACGGGAAGCGAAGTTACGGGCGTGTCTGTTCTTACAAACGACAAAAACGGTATGAAAAAGAGCATTTCGGGAGCGGACTGCTATGCAAAATACGCCTTTCTTGACAGCAAATACACATACTCAATGCCGAAAGGCACTTTAATATCGACCGCGCTTGACGCGTTGGCGCACGCAACCGAAGGTTATTTTTCGCCGAAAGCATGCGATTTTACGGACACATTCGCAAAAAAGGCGATTCCGATAATTTACAAAAACCTAAAACGGATTCAAAACGGTGAAGAAATAACCGAAAAAATGCACGATGAGCTTTACCTCGCTTCAATCCACGCGGGGCTTGTTATAAACACCTGCGGCTGTGCGTTTCCGCACACGGTCGGATACATTCTGACAGAAAACGCAAACATTCCCCACGGCAGAGCCTGCACCGCGTTTATGCCGTATTTTCTCAAGGAAAAAGCAAAAAAACATTCCCCCGAAAAATACGAAGAAATGTTCAAAATTTTAGGCGTTTCGGACAGCGAGTATATAAAAACCGTCAAAGCGCTTACCGATGTAAAAATCGACTTTTCGGACGAGCAAATCAAAGATTTTTGCTCGAGATTCGGGTATGTTAAGAATTTTTATAACACCCCCGGCGGCTTCACAAAAGAGGAAGCGGAAAATGCGCTTAAATCATTAAAATGAAAAAATCACACCGCGTCTTGCAGTAAGGCGCGGTGATGTTTTATTTATTTTCGATTTCCTCAAAAAGCCGGAACGCGGCTTCAACGGTTTTGTCCATATCAAGATATTTATAAAGCCCGAGCCTGCCGCCGAAAAAGACGTTTTTTTCATTTTTGGCAAGAAGCTCGTATTTTTTATAAAGCGCGTTGTTTTGTTCGTCGTTAACGGGGTAATAAGGCTCGCCCGTTTCGCTCTGCGCCTTTGGGTATTCGCGCGTTATTACGGTAAAATCGGTTTTCGTGTTTTCAAAATATTTGTGCTCGATAATACGCGTAAAAGGAACTTCGCGCTCGGTGTAATTTATTACGGCGCATTCCTGAAAATAAGGCTTATTTAACGTTTCTTCTTTAAACTCAAGCGAGCGGTACTGAAGTCTTCCGAGAGAATAGCCGAAATATTCATCGGCTCTTCCCGTGAAAATAATTCTGTCGGCAAGCGCCGAAAGACGCGCCCTTTCTTTAAAAAAGTCGCAATTAAGAAGAACGTCGCACCCCCAAAGCATTTTTTCCGTCATTGCGGTGTAGCCGCCTATGGGTATACCCTGAAAAGTATCGTTAAAATAGTTATTGTCAAACGTAAACCTGAGCGGCAGTCTTTTTATAATAAAGCTCGGCAAATCGCGCGAATCGCGCCCCCACTGCTTTTCGGTATAGCCCTTTACAAGCATTTCGTAAATTTTTGTGCCGACAAGGCTTATTGCCTGCTCCTCAAGGTTTTCAGGTTCTTTTACAGAAGCGTTCTTTATATCGGCTTCAATACAGCGCTTTGCTTCTTCGGGAGTTTTTACGCCCCATATTTCGCTGAAAGTATTCATATTAAACGGCAGACTGTAAAGCCTTCCCTTATAATTTGCCTTTGGCGAATTTATAAAGCCGTTAAAGGCCGCAAAGGAATTTACATATTCCCAAACACGCTCATTGCTTGTGTGAAAAATATGAGCGCCGTATTTGTGAACGTTAATTCCGTTTTCGTTTTCGGTATAAATATTACCGCCTATGTGGCTTCTTTTATCAATAACAAGGCACTTTTTGCCGTTTTTTGCGGCAAAGTTTGCAAACGTCGCCGAAAAAAGCCCCGCGCCGACAAGCAGATAGTCGTAGTGTTTCATATTTTTTCAGAAATAAGCTCTTTGTACCTTTTAAGCGCGTTGTCAACAGAAACGCTCCACGGAACATAAAGCGAGTTTGAGGCGGCTTTTCCGACTTCTTTAAGCTTTTCGCGGTCAGAAGTTACTTCTTCGATTTTTTTCGCAAGGCACTCGGGCGTTTCTTTTGAAAACCACCCGTTTTCGCCGTCTTTAACGCCGTAGGCAGAGTCGCTGCCCTCGGCAAAAAGCACGGGGCAATTGCACGCCGCCGCTTCTTTTACGACTATCGCGGCGGTGTCAAATGTCGAAAGGAAAAGGAATAAATCGGTAATCGAATAATACACCCTAAGCTCGTCGCGGTCGTTAACGGCGCCCGTGAATATAACCTTGTCGTTAAGACCCAAAGACGAAACATAGCTTTTAATATCGTCTGCGTCGGTGCCGTCGCCGACAAAAAGCATTCTGAAATCAAGCCCGTCCGCTTTTGCGATTTTCAGAGCGTCGCAAATAAGCTTTAAGTTTTTATACCACTGAAGCCGCCCGACAAACGAAAATACAAGGCAGTTTTCGGGGATATTAAGCTTAAGTTTAAGCTCGCGGCACTTATTTTCGTCCTGCGGCTCTTTAACAAAGTCAACGCCGTTTTCCATAACGCGGCATTTGCCCGTAAAGCCGACGCGCCTTAAAGCCTCTTCGCTGCCCTCGCTTACAATCCACACTTCGTCAGCCGAATTGACGTTTGCTTTAAGAAAAGCATACGCTATACTTTTGAAAAGCGCGGTTTTAAGCCTTGCTTCAAAATCGACGTCGTATTTTGTATGATATGTAAGCACAATTTTTGCTTTTTTGCTTTTGTTTTTATTTACAAGCCTTGCAAGCTCCGAAGAACACAGCGGTGCGTGGATATGTATAATGTCAAAATCCATATCCTTAACGTCGTTCACCGTCTTAAAAACAAACGGCCAGCCGACCCTATAGCCGACGCTTTTGTTCGAGCCGAAAGATGTATAAGGATAAATTTTAAAGCTGTATTTGCCGTATTGCGCGTTCGGATAACGCGGCGTTACAAGCGTAACGTCAACATCGTCATATTTATTAAGATATTTGCAATAGTTATTTACGACCTGCGACACTCCGTCAACAACAGGGTAAAACGAGTCGACAAAAATACCTACTTTAAGCTTTTCGCCCATAAAATCTCAACCTTTTTCTTTTTGGTCTTTGGCACAAGAGAAGTAAATTTATATTCCGTTCTCTTCAATACATTTTTCAGTATATCATAGTTTGCTTAAAATTACCATATTGTTTTTTCTTTTTCGTGGAACACTTTTAACGGTGATGAACAATGAGCAGAAAAAACAAATCCGAAGTCAAAAGCATTATCGACAACGGCATTCCACTTACCCCGTCCGTAACGCCCGTTCCGGGAAGCCCCGCAGACGTCACCGAAATGCTTAACGCATACGGCGAATATGAAATACAGCGCACGGCTGACACTGCGAACACCTTTCCCGCGATAGCGCAGGGATATTCAAAAAAGAATAAAAGCAAGAAAAAATAAAACCGCACAGAAAAAAGCCCGCACCGAAAAAGTGCAGGCTTTTAAAATTTGTTTTTTCTGTATATATTTTATTTTTTTATAGCGTTGTCGCCGATGTCTTTCTTTTTTGAGAAAGCCGCGCCGACAGCCATTATTACGGCAAACACAATAAGGTAGAAAAGCACCGGGCAAGAGAATTTGCCGTCCGCCTTTGCCGAAATATAAGGCGAATAGCCGTGTGCATAAAGCGCCGCGAACACCATAAAGCAAGAGCCGATTATGGCAAGCACGGGCAGAAGAATTCTTTTTACAGGCGAAATATCTTTCGCTTTCTTCATAAACATAATGAATACCGGAAGATAGAAAGCATATATCGTAATTATCGGAAGCTCTGAGGAATCAAAACCGAAAAGCCCGAACCAATTGTGGTCGGCAAGATTTGCGCCGTAGAAATATGTGAGCCAAAGCGCGCAGAAAAGAAGGCCCGCAACAGAAGAGCTTGCCGGCATATTCGTCTGACGGTCAATCTCGCTGAAATGCTTGGGCGAAGGGCCGTAACCGCGAACGGCAACGGAATAAAGTCCCCTTGTGCAGCCGAGCATAAGTCCGTTTAAAGTACCCATGCACGAAATCGCAACGAAAAGGTTAAGAATGTTGCCGAAAACTTTGCCGAAAACGGTTGTGAAAGCTACCGTAGCGCCGTCCTCCATAAGAACGGAAACCTCTTCGCCGCCCGCAACGCCGATATAATAAAGAACATAAATCGCAACTATTATAATGCCGCCCGCAATAAGCGCTATAGGCAGGTTTTTCTTTGCATTTTTAAGCTCTGCATTTATAGATGTTGCGATAATCCAGCCTTCGTATGCAAACGCAGTTGCAACAACAGAGCCGAAAAGAAGCGACATATCGCCCTTTGTGGTTGCAAAGTTTGAAGCGAGTATCGAAACGCTTTCGCCCGCGATATTGTGTGTAAAGCCATAGATTGTGCCCACAACCGCCATAAGAACAAGCGGAATAAATTTAATGAACGTTGTAGAAACCTGGAACTTGCCGGCAAGCTTCGGAGAAAGCGCATTAAGCGTGTAGCTTGCAACCAGGAAAAGGCACGAAAGCGCAAGGCATTCGGGTCCGGTTACGGGATTTTCACAAAATCCGGGGTTAACCGAGCAAATGAACGTAAGCGTATATCTTGCCGATAGCCACGCAAGCACAGATGTGAGCGTGGGATAATAAATCGTTGATAAAAACCAACCCGTGTAATAAGCATATTTACCGCCTACAGTGGCTTCTGCGTAGTCAACAATGCCGTTGACCTTTTCATACTTTTGAGCCATAACAGAAAAAGCGAGTATGCAAAAAATCATTATCGTTCCGCCGATTATCCACGCCGCTATTCCGAGGGGCATATCGCCGCCCGTCGCATTCAGAATGGTCTGCGCCTTAAAAAATACGCCTGAGCCGACAACGATACCGACTACCATACAAATCGCCGTCAGCAGTCCGTATTTTTTCTTAAGCCCGTTTTCCATAAAAACACCCTTTAATATTTATTTTGCCCCCACAAGGCAAGTATAATGTTACCATTATATATTAGTGCTTGAAAAATGTAAACAGACAGTTTATAATGTATTCATTAGTAAACGTAATATTAAATATGAGGTGTTTTAATGGACTCGGTGAAAATAAAAGCGCTTTTAAGAGCGGCGGAGCTTGGCAGTCTTACAAAAGCCGCCGAAGAGCTCGGCTACACGCAGGCGGGGCTTACGCATATGATGAACCGCCTTGAAGCCGAGGCGGGCTTTGAGCTTTTACTGCGAAACAAAAACGGCGTAAAGCTCACCCCCGAGGGCGAAAAGCTTTTGCCGTATCTTAAAGATTTTTCAATAGCGCACGAACAGCTTAAAAGAGCGGTCGAAGAAACCTCGCGCGGGCTTGGCGAAATTGTGCGTATAGGCACTTATACAAGCATTTTGAAGCTGTGGCTTCCGACGGTCATAAACGGTTTTAAAAAAATATCGCCCGAAATCCGCATAGAAATTCACGACCTCGGCATTAACGCCATGTATGACAGGGTGAGCATAAGCGAAATCGACCTTGCCTTCGGAAGCTTTTGCCCGTCGGACGACTGCGACTTTATCCCCTTAAAAAAAGACCCGTTTTATGCCGTGCTCCCCAAAAGCGGAACAGAGTTTGACGGCCTTTCTTCCGTGCCGATAACCGCTTTGAGCGGCAAAAGCTTTATCATGCCGACATACGGCTATGACCCCGACATTCTCGAAGCTCTTCACAAAAACAGCGTTACGCCGATACTCAACACCATTTCGGTAAGCGACTCGGCGGTTGCCGCGCTGGTTGAAATCGGGCTTGGAATGACCATTTTGCCCGAGCTTGTTTTAAACAGCATAGATAAAAGCGGCGTAGAAATAAAAAGGCTTTTGCCCGACTGTTCAAGAGAACTCGGAATAATCATTCCAAAAGGCAAAATAAAAAGCCCCGTCGTGCGGAGCTTTGTTGAATACAGTGAAAAAGTTATTAAAGAAAACTTCGGAGATGATTAATCCGCGCTTGAAAAAAGCGTTTTGTCAAGAATGTCGCACGCCGTTTTTATGCACGAAAGGCATGGCCGCGTTTCATAAAAATCGGCTGTTCTTTCTGTGGAAACGGGCGAGGTGTCGTCGGTTTTTAAAATATCGCGGCAATAGTAAGAGCCGTATTTTTCTTTAAATTCATTTGCAAGCTTTTGGACGAGCCTATAGTGTTCGTCCTTTATTTTTTTATCCGAAATGTTGCTGTAGCCTTTAAGTGCGCCCGCGACAAGCTCCATTGCGCTCACCGCGCCGCACACTTCGCGCAGTCTGCCCATTCCGCCGCCGAACGACGACGACAGCGTTAATGCAAATTCCTTGCTAATCCCCAGCTCCTTTGAAAAAGCCGCAAAAACCGCCTGACTGCAATTGCAGCCCTCTTTAAAAAGCTTTTCAGCAATCGCTCCGTGTTCAGCCATACAAAATTGCCCTCTTATTTCTGTTATCGGCATTGTTGCGACAGCGTTTAAAGACGAATTTGCGCGCTTTCCCGAAAGAAATTCATAATACCCCTGCGCGCCAACCATGGCGGCATTGTCGCCGCAATATTTAAGCTCCGGCATAAAAAGCTGTATTCCGCGCTTTTCGCACTCGGTTTTCATTTTGCTCCGAAGGCGCGAATTTGCCGAAACGCCGCCAGCAAGCACTATTTTTTTGCTGCCCGTTTCTTCTGCCGCGGCTAAAGTATTTTTAATAAGGCAGTCGGTAACGGCTTTTATAAAAGACGCGCCGAAATCCTCAACCGCTAACTTTTCGCCCTTTTGCTCTGCATTGTGCGCAAGGTTTACGGCAAAGGTTTTAAGCCCCGAAAAGCTGAAATCATACTTTCCGCTCGATGTGTGCGGAACGGGGAATTTATATTTATTTTCATCGCCGTTTTGTGAAATTCTGTCAAGATTCACACCGCCCGGATACGGAAGCCCGACCGTTCTTGCCGCTTTATCCATAGCTTCGCCCGCGGCGTCGTCAACGGTTTTGCCGAGAATTTCAAAATGCGTGTAATCACTGACGTTAACAATATGGCTGTGACCGCCCGAAACCACAAGAGCCGTAAAAGGCGGCTCAAGGCTTTTGTCGGTTATGTAGTTAGCGGCAATGTGCGAGCGCAGATGGTGCACCGGCACAAGCGGTATTCCGCTTGAAAACGAAAGACCTTTTGCAAAATTCACGCCGACAAGAAGCGCGCCGATAAGCCCGGGCGCATATGTCACGGCAATGGCGTCAATATCTGAAAGCGCGCAGCCCGCGTCCTCAAGCGCGGCTTTTACAACGCCCGAAATTGCTTCGGCGTGACGTCTTGAAGCTATTTCGGGGACTACGCCGCCGTAAATTTTATGCTCTTCAACCTGCGACGCAACTATATTTGAAAGCACGCGCCTGCCGTCCTCTACAACGGCGGCGGCTGTTTCGTCGCAAGAGCTTTCAATTGCAAGAATTTTCATATCATTCACCAAAAAATAAAGTATAAATCAAACCGTCCTCGCGGGGCTTTTCATAAAAATCTTTTCTTTCTCCCGAAAGCACAAAGCCCTCGCTTTCATAAAGCGAAACGGCGGGCAGATTGCTTTTTCGCACTTCAAGCGTAACAAACGCTTTTTTGCTCTTTTTTGAGTCCTCCGAAAGTCTCTTTAAAAGAGCGCGCGCCGTACCGTTTTTTCTGTATTCCTTCAAGACGGCTATGTTTGTAATATAAACCTCGTCAAGAACGCTGTATGAGCCGATATATCCGCAAAGTTTTTCCCCGCACAAAGCGCAGTAAAAAAGCGAATTGCTCTCGCAAAGCGTTTCTTTAATCGCTTCTTCGCTCCACGGCACAGAAAAGCAGGCTTTTTCAATATCCGCTATAGCCGCGGCGTCCTCTTTTGTCGCTTGTCTTATTAAAAAATCCATATCACTTTGTTTCGTACCACGTTTTGCCCGAATGAACGTCAACCGTAAGCGGAACGCTGAGCTTTACGGCGTTTTCCATTTCGGCTTTAAGAAGCTTTTCAACATCTTCTTTTCTGCTTTCGGGCGCTTCAATGATAAGCTCGTCGTGCACCTGCATAATAAGGTGCGCTTCGGGCACTTCGCGTTTAAGGCGCGAATAAACTTTAATCATAGCGATTTTTATAATATCCGCCGCCGTACCCTGAATGGGCATATTCATGGCAACTCTTTCGCCGAAAGCGCGCATCACCGCGTTTGAAGCCGTAAGCTCGGGCAGATAGCGCCGCCTGCCGAAAAGCGTTTCGGCATAGCCCTTTTCTTTTGCGTCGCTTTTGCATTTTTCCATAAAGCGCGCAACGCCCGAATAATTTGCAAGGTAGCTTTTAATATATCTGTCGGCTTCTTTTACGCTTACGTTAATATCCTTTGAAAGCGAAAACG
>DJRI01000056.1:0-368 GCA_002440045.1 Ruminococcaceae bacterium UBA6364
CCATTCAGCGCTCAAAGGGACTCGGCGAAAACGACGCCGATATGATGTGGCTTACAACCATGAATCCCGCAACGCGCAGACTTATAAAAATCAACCCCGACGATATGAAAGACATTATAGCCGAAAAGTTTGAGCTTTGGCTCGGCGACAATCTTCAGGGCAGAAAGGATTATATCGCAGAGAACGGATATATGTATCTCGAGCTTGCCGATATTTCATAAAACACTATGGCTAAAAAGAAAAAAACACAGGAAGCGGCTCCTTCGCCCGAAAATAACAACGCTCATATTCTCGGCGCTGGCGAGGTTGTTGAGCAGTATATAACAGAAACGCTTGAAACGAACTTTATGCCGTATGCTATGAGCGTT
>DJRI01000056.1:429-2878 GCA_002440045.1 Ruminococcaceae bacterium UBA6364
TTAAGCCCTCGCACAGAAAGCTTCTTTATACAATGTATAAAATGGGGCTTATAAACGGCGGCAGAATTAAATCGGCAAACATAGTCGGCAGAACAATGCAGCTTAACCCCCACGGCGACGCGGCAATCTATGACACAATGGTGCGCCTTTCAAAGGGCAACGAAACGCTTCTTCATCCTTATGTTGACAGCAAGGGCAACTTCGGCAAGGCGTATTCAAGAAATATGGCATATGCCGCCGCGCGTTATACCGAAGCAAAGCTTGAAAGCATCTGCAACGAGCTTTTTTCGGATATAGACAAAGACACGGTGGATTTTGTCGATAACTACGACAGCACAATGAAAGAGCCTACGCTTTTGCCCGTGACATTTCCGAGCGTTCTTGTAAATATGAACAGCGGCATCGCCGTCGGTATGGCAAGCAGTATTTGCTCTTTTTACCTGCGTGAAATCTGCAATACGACAATCGGTATAATTAAAGACCCCGATTTTGATATTTTTGAAACCCTCAAAGCGCCAGATTTTATCGGCGGCGGGCAGATAATTTATGATAAAACCGCCTTTGAAAACGTCTATAACACGGGCAGGGGTTCAATTAAAGTAAGGGCAAAATATACCTACGACAAGTCCAATAACTGTATAGATATTACGGAAATACCGCCGACAGCCACAAACGAAGCGATTATCGACAAAATAATCGAACGCGTAAAGGCGGGCGCTCTTAAAGAAATAAGCGACGTTCGCGACGAGACCGACAAAAGCGGACTTAAAATCACGATTGATTTAAAGCGCGGCACAGACCCAGACAAGCTTATGAAAAAGCTTTACAAAATGACTCCGCTTGAAGACAGCTTCAGCGCAAACTTCAACGTCCTTGTTGCGGGCGTTCCGCGCGTTATGGGCGTTCGCGAGCTTCTTTCGGAGTGGATAGCGTTCAGAACAGAGTGTGTTAACAGGCGCGTTTATTTTGACCTTACAAAGGCTAAAGACAGGCTTCATCTTCTTTTGGGTCTTAAAAAGATACTTCTTGATATAGACAAGGCTATAAAAATTATCAGAAATACCGAAGAAGAAAGCGAAGTTGTTCCCAACCTTATGATTGGCTTCGGTATAGACGAAATTCAGGCCGACTACGTCGTCGAAATAAAGCTTCGCCACTTAAACCGCGAATATATTTTAAAGCGCACGGCGGATATTGAAGACCTGATGAAAGAAATCGCCGAGATGGAGGGGGTTTTAAACTCCCGCTCAAAGCTTTTGAATATAATAATTAAGGAATTAAAGGAAGTCGCCGAAAAATACGGGCAGGACAGAAAGACCGAAATTATAAGCGCGGAGGAGGAAAGCGGCGAGGACGAGCCTATAGAGCTTGATACCTCACCCGTGACCCTTTTCTTTACCAAGGACGGATATTTCAAGAAAATAACCCCGCAGTCGCTCAGAATGAGCGGCGAGCAAAAGCTGAAAGAGGGGGACGAAATAACGCAGACGGTAGAGTCCACCAATGCAGAGGAGCTTTTGTTCTTCAGTAATAAATCGCAGGTTTATAAATCCCGCACATCGGAATTTTCCGACGGCAAGGCAAGCGTGCTCGGCGATTATGTACCCTCGAAGCTTGAATTTGAGGAGGCGGAAAACGCCGTTTATATGGTTGCGACCGCCGATTATAAGGGTTATATGCTCTTTGTGTTTGATAACGGCAGAATAGCAAAGGTTCCGCTTTCATCTTACCAAACAAAGACCAACCGCAAAAAGCTTATAAAGGCATATTGCGATAAATTCACCTTGCACAGCATTTTCTTTATAAAAGAGGATACCGAGCTGCTCTTAAAATCCACAAACGGGCGTATGCTTATAGTAAACACCGCGTCTGTTCCCGCAAAGACCACAAAGGATAACGGCGGCATAGCCGTAATGACCCAAAAGCGCGGGCAGCGGCTATCGGAAGTAGTCTTTTACGAAAAGGACAGCTTAGAGGGCGACCACCGCTACCGCACGCGCAACCTGCCTGCGGCGGGCAGTAAAAAGCCTGTGGGTACTGCCGAGCAGGAGCAGATGATACTGTAAAACAAAAAAAGAGCGTCGGTTATTACCGGCGCCCTGTGTCGGCGCCGGTGCAAACGCTTTATCCGTCGCTGACAAGTATAATATACCCTTTAATTTTTTTAATATACATTTTTTTACGGACGGAGAGAAATCTTAATGGCACGAGAACTATCAAAACAGTACGACCCGAAAGAGGTTGAAGAAAGAATTTATAAAATGTGGCTTAACGGCAGGTACTTCCACGCAAAGTGCGAGGAAAATAAGCCTACCTACACAATAGTTATTCCGCCCCCGAACATTACGGGTCAGCTCCATATGGGGCACGCGCTTGATAACACGCTGCAGGATATACTTATCCGCTTTAAGCGTATGCAGGGGTACGATACCTTATGGGTGCCCGGCAC
>DJRI01000056.1:2919-3071 GCA_002440045.1 Ruminococcaceae bacterium UBA6364
GAGGGGCTTACCAAGGAGGACGTCGGCAGAGACGGCTTTTTGGAGCGCGCCTGGGAATGGAAAAAGCAGTACGGCGGCAGAATTATAGAGCAGCTTAAAAAAATGGGCTCCTCGTGCGACTGGGAAAGAGAGCGCTTTACTCTTGACGAGGG
>DJRI01000056.1:3095-3510 GCA_002440045.1 Ruminococcaceae bacterium UBA6364
TGCAGCAAGGCGGTTAAAGAGGTTTTCGTCCGCCTTTACGAAAAGGGGCTTATTTACAGGGGCGAAAGAATTATTAACTGGTGCCCCCACTGCAAAACCTCCATTTCGGACGCCGAGGTTGAATATGAGGAGCAGGCAGGGCATTTTTGGCATTTGCGCTACCCGTTTAAGGACGGCAGCGGCTATTTGGAGCTTGCCACTACCCGCCCCGAGACCCTGCTCGGCGATACCGCCGTTGCGGTAAACCCGAATGACGAAAGATATAAGGACTTAGTGGGCAAAACCCTTATTTTGCCGCTTGTTCACCGCGAAATTCCCGTTATTGCCGATGATTATGTTGAAATGGATTTCGGAACGGGTGTTGTTAAAATTACCCCCGCGCATGACCCGAACGACTTTGAGGTGGGGCTGCGCC
>DJRI01000110.1 GCA_002440045.1 Ruminococcaceae bacterium UBA6364
GCAACGGCTGCGGCGCCTGCGCAAACGCATGCCATGAGGGAGCTATCGGCATGGTAAACGGCAAGGCAAAGCTATTGCGCGACGATTACTGCGACGGTCTGGGCGACTGCCTGCCCGCATGCCCCACGGGAGCCATAACCTTTGTTGAGCGCGAGGCGGCGGCATATGACGAGGCGGCGGTTGCGGCAAACAAGGCGAAAAAAGAAAAAGCGCCGTTGCCGTGCGGATGTCCCGGAACGGCAAGCCGCAGCATAAAGCACGGCGAAAAAGCTGAAAAGGCAGAGCAGGGTGCGGAATACGCCGAAAGCAGGCTTTCGCAGTGGCCCGTACAAATAAAGCTGGTGCCCGTAAACGCGCCCTATTTTAACGGCGCGAAGCTGCTTATTGCGGCGGATTGCACGGCATATGCCTACGCCGCGTTCCATGAAAAATTTATAAAAGGGCACATAACCCTTGTGGGCTGCCCCAAGCTTGACGGCGTTGATTATTCCGAAAAGCTTAAAGAAATAATCAAAAACAACGATATTAAAAGCGTAACCGTCGTCCGTATGGAGGTTCCGTGCTGCGGCGGTCTTGAACACGCGGCAAAAACCGCCTTGCAGCAAAGCGGAAAATTCATTCCGTGGCAGGTCGTGACCGTTTCAACCGACGGAAGAATACTTGACTGAAAACAAAATCATTTGAAGTGTAGGCTCTTAAAATAAAATTACCGTTTTTTAAAGAAAAAATCCTTGCCTTTCGGAATAACCGAGGTCAAGGATTTTGTTTTTAGGGGTACTCTCTTATACTTATTAACAATCCCCTGTTCAGCCCTGAACAGCTCGGCATAATCAACAACACACTTGCCATCACAAAGGACAATTGGCAAAGCGTAGCCACCGCCATAGGCAAGATTTACCTTTATCACGACGACGAAACGGACGAAGATGTTTTCGACTACGGCGTGGCGGGTTCAATAATCCTCGGGCAAATGTTTGTCGGTAAAACCCTTTCGCTTTTAGGCAGTCCGAGGGACGACGGCACTTATGCCATTACCTTAAACGAAAACGGTCTTACCATCATAAACGACGGCACGACCGCAGGAATAACTATTAAAGACGCCGCGGGCAACAAGCAGTTTTACGCGGACGCCGACGGCAACCTTATTCTGTCGGGCGGCATTAACTCCACCTTCGGCAAGGTCGGCGGCTGGACGATTAACAACCACAAAATATATGCGGGCGGCACAGACGGTTTCAAAACGGCGGCTGTGCAAATTCCCGCAGACGGCTCTTACTATGTTTTTGCCGCAGGCGGCGAAAGCCACGATAATTACGGCGACTGCCCGTTCCGAGTCGGCAAAGACGGCAAGCTGTTCGCGACGGACGCAGAAATCAAGGGTAAAGTCACCGCAACGAGCGGAAGTTTTACGGGCAGTGTTTATGCGAGCGACGGCAGCTTTAACGGCAAAGTAAGCGCCTCCGAAGGTAAAATCGGCGGGTGGGTAATCTCAAACAACAAGATATACGGCGGTGGAACCAACGGCTTAAAAACCGCAACGGTTCAGGTGCCGACAGACCACAGCGGCACGGTATTTGCCGCGGGCGGTGAAAATCACGACGATTACAGCGACTGCCCGTTTCGCGTTGACAAGTACGGCAATTTATACGCCACAAGTGCGGAAATAAAGGGCAAGGTCACAGCCACAAGCGGAACCTTCACAGGAAGTGTTTATGCGACAAGCGGTAGCTTTACCGGAACGATAAAGGCGGGTTCTGTGCTGTCCTCGGGCGTTTCTATTGGTGACTGGACTATATCCGAAAACGGAATACACGGCTCCGACGCTAACGGCAATAACGTAAACTTAACGCCAAATTACCTTCAGGTCGGCGAAGGAGGAGGCGGTTCTATATCTTGGTATTATGTATTTTCTGTTGCAAAAAGTCTACCGACAATTAACGCAAGATTAGAGGCTCTTGAGAAAAAAGTGGGGCTGTGATTGCCCCACTTTAATATCTCTCTAAATCACAATCAATGTTTACTTCAACTTTCACATCTTTCGGGACTCTAACGGTTTTTACTCCTCCAAAATCAGCATCGCTAATTTCTTTTCGAAGTCCATTGTCTTTTATACAGGAAATGGTTTTCCCTTCATATGTCTTTGGAATTGTCAATATTCCCTCCGGTGTATACCATTCCCCTAAAAAAGTTACTGTTATAGTTCCGTCGGGGTTTTCTTCGTATTTATCGAACATAACTCCAGACGCATATCTCATAGTAATAACCGTTTTCAGCGGACGGGTACTTCCCGGATTGGAACTTTGAAAAACAACCTCGTTCTCCTTATCCTTCCAATCAGGATGGAGTCCGAGGTTTGAAAAGATTCCTTCGGCGCTAAGCTCCGTCTCAAACCCCATCCCCTCAAGGAGCTTGACGGCTTCGTCTTTATCCATTCCGACAACGTTCGGGACAACCAAAGTCTCAGGCTGGGTTGAAATCTCGGACGTTGTTTCGGTCTCGGAAACACCGCCGCACGCCGCAAGAGACAGCGCCATAATTAAAACCAATACAAGTGATAACGCTTTTTTCATTGAAATTCTCCTCATAAATAATTAACGTCGTATAAGCACAAACCGTGCTCATACATATGTTGATAAACCTGTTTAAGTCAATAAACAGGCGCGAATGTTTAAAAGAATTATTTCGCCGTGAAAAAAAGTCTTATCACGGCGCAATAACCCCTTGGTATTGCCTTAGCTTTCTTGCTAAGGTCATAGTTCAATATATAACACCACTTAGCCCGACCATACGGCAAGGCTTGTACACCTATACCCGGTTATCCAACAAGGCATAGAGCCACAACAAAGTTGCATGGTGTTCATTTGTCAAGATACACGGCTGACGCCGAGTTACGGTTGTGCGCCCTAAAAAATAAAATAGGAGTGAAAATTTTGAAAGAAATCACTATTCGCGTTGCAAACGCCAAAAAGAGAAACAGCGAAATGAGTCCGGGCGTCTATTTTCAGGTGCTTATCGACGGAGTTCTTCAAACGCACGTCAAAAGATTTGCAATTGACCTCGATAACAGCAAAATGAACCCTAAAGACCTCGGTGATTTTCGCGGGGCAACCTACACCTTGGAAAAATATTTAGACCAGTTTGATTACCTCGAACCCGATTCCGACAAAATGCGAGACCACGACGAGTGGCTTGCTCTGACAGACGGGAAAGAGAACATTAAGGCTCAAAAAGAGTTGGACGAAAAGCACTAAAAATTACGAAAGGGTGTTTCAATTGACAGAAATAAAAGTTTTGATAAAAAATATTTCCGACATAGACTTAGAGAACATAGACCAAATCGCCGCCTTCCAAAAAGAGCCTTGCGAAATATTCATCGACGGCGTAAAGCAAACAGACGTCAAATATTTCGGCATTGATTTGCCGTTGGAAGCGTGGGGCAAAGACGGCAAGTATTCTTTAAGTAACCCGGGGTGGTCTTATACTTTAAAAAAGAATATCTCTGCTGACGAAAAGCACTAATCCGTAACTGTTGCTTTTATAATAGCACACAATGCAAAATATGTCAAATATAAATACTTTTTATGAAAAAATGTTTGAATAAAGGCAAAAATAACCCGACGGTATTTTTGATTTACCGTCGGGGTTATTGCTGAATATCAGAAATCTGTCGCGCCGTAAAAGCTTTTCATATTCACCGCATTTTATTTGAGATATGAAAAAATCAGCCGTTCTGCGCGTTATATCTTTCGTCGCCCCACCATTTCGGCATAAGCTCGTTTAAAGTCACCGTTTCGCGGGTTTCAAAATCAAGCATTATCTCGGTGTTGCGGTTTTCCGGCGAAAGCTGCATAAAAAACTCTCTGCAAGCGCCGCACTGCATACCGCATCCGCCGCCGTACGGCGGCTTGTCGCGAAAGGCTATAAGCCTTTTTATTACGGTCCGCCGCTGTTCACATACATATTGATTGCCGCAACTCTTTCGGCGCACAAATTTACAACTCCGCCGCAGCTTTCTATGCAAAAGCCCGTAAAAATCTTTCCGCTTTCGCTTTCAAGTGCGCACACAACATTATGAGCATATAAAAACGGCGTAACGTCAACGGGTCCGTACCGCTCTTTCGCTTTTAAATATAACTCTTCCCAAATATCCATAAAAATTCCGCCTTTGCTTTCACGTCGTCACATACCGCCAAAAGCAACTCACATAACTAAAAAACACTATGCATCGATCTCAAATACACAGTCCATCATCTGTGCTACAGCGTCACAGACCTCATCAAAGCCGATATCGGCGGCATATTCAAAATCTTTCTGATAATTTTTCCACTGCTTAATCATTATATCGCTGTTTCTGACAACATCAATGATATTCTTATAATTCTTCAGAATTTTAAAAGAACCTCGTTTTTTCGATGTTGCATCCAATGCCGCTTTCAGATACTCGGTTTCAATATTTCTGTATTGCAGCTTAGCAAGTATATAAACGTCATAATAATCTCGCGGTCTTGTATTCTGGTCGCCTCTTGAAACAACGGTTTCAAGCTTTTCCGCCATAATCGTTTCGAGATTATACGCCAGCACGGAGATTTCCCGATCTTCCAGCAACAGTTTAAAACGATACTCTATTTCTCTCGGCGTGATTTTGTCGCCTGTGGTGATATCTAGTTTCAAAGGCACAGCCATTGGCGGATAATTTGCCGACAATGAGACACGGTAACCTGTGTATTCATCGCCCTCCCGTATCTCACTGATTTTCTTAAACTCAAAAGTTATATCATCGTGCAAATCAATTTTGCAAATATCGAGAAACATCTTTTTGATGCTCTCTGCATTAACCGGAAGCCCCCTAATTGTTGCATCTATATCCATAGTGGCGCGAGTATCCAACCCCACCATAGCCGCTATCAGAAAACCGCCTTTTAATATGAAATTCTGATGATACGCTGAAACAGAGATTCGCTCCAGCAAGCGTTCCAACATAAAGTTCTGCATCACAAGCTGTGCCGAAATATGTTTGTCTTTTGATATAGTCTTAATTACAGCTTTAAGCTGCATTGCATTTTTCATATCAGCACCTCCAAATAGCTTCGAACCTTTTCCTCAACGCAAAATCTTTTCGCATACTCCGACAAAAGCGGAATATCCTTATCCGGTCTGACTGCATATCGCCTGAACGCTTCTGCAATAATTCCTGTATTTGCTCCTCCTCGCTTACGCAAAACATCGCATAATGTCCGCTCCATATTATAAGCCGTTATTCTGTTCCCTCCCGGAGATTCTATTTGCGTTTCTCCTTCGGCGTACCACTCCCTTTTCACTCTGGAACAATTCACGCCCTCGCCTTTGGCGTTTGTTAAATTATAATTATGCGGAAATGTCATATCATACCTATTCGGTGTTCTGTCGGTTAGATCCCATAAAAACAAGGCTGTTTCATTAGAAAAAACGCCTTTTTTGAACCGTGCCTGCAAGTTCACAAATTCATCTTCCCATATTTCCGGCAGAATATATACGCCTCTCGCCGTTTTTTCAAGTTTACCTTCGTCAACAAGCTTTTTTAAGTTTCCTCGCAATATGCCCTTTTCTGAAAGTGCGGCAGTTGTAACAATACCGTTATTTTCTTTTGCAAGCTGTATTATTTTATCCGAGATATTCACACGATCACCTTCTTTAAACAGCAAATTGACTTTTATGCCCCTTATTATAGCACTTAGGGGCATAAAAGTCAATGACGCTTACGCAGACAAAATGAAACGGTTTATAAAAGGTGCTCTTTTTACATAACCGAACAGTGTATTTTCGTTGAAGCACAATGTTTATTTAAGTTTTAGCAAGCACACCGTCTCGACATGCGCTGTTTTCGGGAACATATCCACGGGTGTTGCCTTTTCGGGTTTATAGCCGAGCATTAAAAGCCTTTCGCAGTCGCGTGCGAGCGTTGCGGGGTCGCACGAGACATAGACTATTTTTTTCGGCGACATATCGGCAACCGTTTTTAAAAGCTCCTCTGCGCAGCCTTTTCTGGGCGGGTCAAGAATAACGGTGTCGGGCGTTATGCCGCGGCTTTCAAGCTCTTTTGCCGCTTCGTATGCGTCGGCGCATATAAACTCGGCGTTTAAAATTCCGTTTTCTTCGGCGTTAAGGCGCGCGTCTTTAACGGCGTCGGCGACTATTTCGGCGCCGATAAGCGTTTTTATGCTTTTTGCCATCGAAAGCCCGATTGTGCCTGTGCCGCAATAAAGGTCAAGCAGCGTTTCGTCCCCCGAAAGCCCCGCATATTCGGCGGCTTTTTTATATAAAAGCTCCGCGCCCGAGCGGTTCACCTGATAAAACGACAGCGGCGATATTCGCACCTTTACACCGCAAAGCTCGTCGGTTATGTAGCCGTCGCCGTAAATATTTATCATTTCTTTTCCGAGGACGGTGTCGGACGCTTTTTTATTTATGTTGAGCACAAGCGTTTTAAAGCCCTCGATTTTTAAAAGCTCGTCTAAAAGCGCGTCTTTTTTCGGTATGCTGTCGCCGTTTATTACAAGACACACCGCAATTTCGCCGGTTTTTTCGGCAAGGCGCAAAAAGATGTGGCGCAAAAGCCCGCAATTCGTTTCTTCGCTGTAGACGCCGACGCCGAATTTTTGCACCCAGCGCCTTACGGTTTCTACAATTTCCGTAAATTTTTCGGGTTGTAAAAGGCATTCGCCGCAATCTGTAACGCGGTGGCTTTTTTTGGCGTAAAATCCGATTTTAAGCTGTCCGTTTTCGCGGCGCACGGGGTATTGCGCCTTGTTGCGGTAGCGGTATTCGCGCGGCGAAGCGATAATACTTTCAAATTCGGGGGTAATGTGGCCTATTCTTTTAAAAGCATCTTTTACCTTTTCTTCTTTAAGCTTTAATTCGGCTTCGTATTTTATGTGGCAAAACGAGCAGCCGCCGCACGTGCTGAACACATCGCACGGGGAATTTATGCGGTCCTTTGACGGCTTTAAAACTTTAAGCGCTTTGCCGACGGCATAATTCTTTTTTGCTTTTATTATGTGGCAAAGAACAACGTCGCCCACGGCGGTATTTTCGACGAAAACCGCCATTCCGTCTTTTTTGCCGACCCCGCCGCCATCCGAAGTACAGCCGGTTATTTCAAGTTCAAATTCATCGTTTTTATTTATCATAATTCTTTTTAATTTCCTCTGCGGCTTTTTTGTATTCGTCGGCGCTCATAAAGGCGTTTATCATTTCAACAAGCGCGTTTGATGACATTCTTTCGGGCAAATTAAGCTTTAACAAAAGCTCTTTTCGCTTCATTTTGCTGTCGTCCCTGCCGAAAAAGCCGTCTTCATACAAATTAAGCTTTGTTATTTTTTCGCGCGGCTCGTTGTTTGTCTCTTCAAAAGGAATACTGCATTTTTCAAGCGCTTTTTTTAGCTCTTCTATGGGGATACCCTCAACGCCGAGCTTTTTTTCTTTTGAATACGCCGTTTTGCGCTTTTCCTTGCCGAAAATATCGGGTATATAAGCGTTTATCACATCGCCGCCCGAGGCGATATTTTTGACGTAGTTGCGTATTTTAAAGCCCGCCGAATCGCTGTCGGTCAGAATAAGTATGCCCTTTTCGCAGGCAAGCCTTTTAATAAGCGCTTTTTTCTCTTTGTCTTTAAATATTCCGAAGCCGTCAGTCTCGATTATTACCGCGTCAAGCACGGATTGAAGCTTGATTTTGTCGTATTTACCCTCGACTATAACGGCTCTGTCAGTTTTAATCATTATATTCTCAGCAACCTTAAAACAAGCTCTTCAAGAACGGCTTTCTGGTCCTCGTTTGTGGATTTAAGCCGTCTGTCGGCGTCAAAAAGCATAGAAAGCGCATTTTTGAGCGACGAAAGCGAATATTTTGCACCGTCGCGCGCGGCATTTGTGATTATAAAGCTTCTGCCGCGATAAGACGCGGGGAAGTATTCCGAAAGCTTTTCTGCGGGAATGCCCTTTTCTTTAATTGCCTTTACCCTGTACATATCGACATACGCCTTTGACAGCACGCCGAGCACTGCAACGGGCTCTTCTCTTAATTTAAAAAGATTTGAAAGCGTTAAAAGCGCGTTGTCGGCGTCGCCAGAAACAATATATCTTGAAAGCGAAAAGACCTTTGCTTCAACGCTTGTTACGGCAACGGCGTCTATATCGGCGCGCGTTACCGCTCCCTCTTTTTTATAGGCGCAAACCTTGTCAAGCTCATTTCTTAATGTGCTCATATCGTCGCCCACGGCGTCAAGCATATAATAAGCGTCCTCGCGCGAAATTTCGCAGCCTTTTCTTTTTGCCGAGTCCGTAATAAGCTTTACAAGCTGTGAAGAAGTGCGCTTGCAAAGCTCCGCGCAAACGCCGCCGTTTGAGTCGATATATTTTAAAAGCTTTGTCCATTTTGCATTTTTTTGGTCAACTTCGGAATCGACCTTGAACACAAGCACCGTCGTTTCGGGAAGCTGTGAAATAACCGTGTCAAAATCACCGTTTATTTTCCCTTTATCGCCGACGAGCGACATAAGAGGATAATCCGTAACCACCGTGCAGGTAAAGCCGCCCATCATCGGAAACGACAAAACGCAGTCCGAAAGCGTGTTTATATCGGTTTTTGTGCCGTCAAGAATATGCAAATTGAAGTCTTTAAAATCCTTTTCAACGGTTTTTGAGGCTATTAACTCGGCATAATACTGCTTTAAATAGCTCTCGTCGCCGTAAAGCACGTATATCCGGGCAAAATCCCCGCTTTTAATTTGCTTTTTCAGCTCTTCTTCTTTAAAAAACAATTTTTTCCCTCGCTTGATTTTTAAATCGTCGGTTATTTTACTTTGCGGCTTTCTCCGTCGCTTAAAACAATCAGCCTGCCGCAATGACTTGAAAGCATATTTTTAAAGCTTTCTTCGGCGCTGTCTTTTGTGCAGACTACAAGCACTTTGCAAAAGCCCGAAAAATTTTTCGCCTCGTTTTCGCCGAGGATAAGAATATCGGCATTTTTTGAAAAGCTTTCGTTATAGCCCGAAAGCGACACAAGCGCGCTTTTATTGCCGTCTTTTATTATAGCATAATATTCGCCGTGTGTGTCAACGGTTTCGACATATATTTTGTTATTAAGCCTGAATTTTGAAGCGCTCACCGTAAAAGCGCCGAGCGAGTCCAAAAGCTCTTTTGTCTCGGCGGAGCTTTTTTCGTTTATCACGGCACACCCTACATCGGCGTTTTCAAAAATAAATTCAATTGCGCCTTTGCTTGCATTTTTTGAAGTTATCGCAAAATACGAAAGCTTTTCTTCTTTTGTTATCGGCAAATAATTTTTAATTTCATACTGCGCGCTTTTAGTTTCGGGCGCGCCCAAAACGGCATATTCGCCGCCGCACCGCAAAACAACCGTCGGTCTGCCATTTGACGACACCGCCGTTATTTGCCTGTTATGGGAAACGGGCAAAAAACAAGAAAACAAAGACAGCAAAACCAATGCGGCGCAAAGCGAATATGAAACGCATTTTAAGGCTGTGCGTTTCTTTTTCTGATTTTTAAAGCATTTTAACAGGCACACGAAAATAATTATCGAAAGTCCGAGCGCCGCCATCGTCAGAAAATCGGCAGGTACAGACGAAAACGGTATTTTTGAAACGCCGAAGGTCACGAATTTTACAAATTTTAAGAGAATTTCGGGAACAAAGAACAGTGCCTTTGCAATTTTTGCGGCAAACGGTAACGGTATAAACGAAAACACAGCCGCAAAAAGTCCGCTGACCATAGCGTAAAACGACGGCTGAACCGCAAGTATGTTTGTTACGGGCGACACGGTGCAAAAGCTTTTGAAAAACAGCACGCACACGGGCATTGTAAAAACAGACGAAACGGCACTGACAATAACATTTGACCTGATAAAGGCAAAAATTTTCCCGAATAACGCAATTTTAAAGCTTCTTATTTTAAGTCGGCTTTCAATTGCGGTTGAAAAAATCACGCCCGCAGTTGCAAAAACGGAAAGCAAAAAGCCCGGTGTAAAAAGATAATACGGGTTATAAATCAAAAGCGCGGTTACGGCAAACCCCAAAGAGTTAAGGCTGTCGGAGCGCCTTTTAAAAAGCGGGCCGATTAAAACAAGCGCCATCATAAGCGACGCTCTTATTACAGACGGCGTAAACGCCGACAGTGTGCAAAGAAGCACAAGAAACAAAAGTGAAATTCCCGCCTTTGTTTTTTCCGAAACCGAAAAAAGCTTTAAAAATGCTGCCAAAATCCCGCACCAAAGCGAAGCGTGCAAGCCCGAAACCGCCATAATATGCGAAACGCCGCTTGCTTTAAAGGCGTTTTTCACTTCGGCGCGCATAAAAGATTTGTCGCCGAAAACCATACCCGAAAGTATTGCGGCGCTGTCAGAGGACAGATACTTTTTCATATTTTTTATGCAGCCGTCTTTAAACATAAGGCACGCATAATACGGCGTTTTATCCTTTTTAAAAAGCACCGAAAAAGAAGAAAAGCCTTTGAGCTTTAAAAACACTTTTTCCGAATACGAATATGCGTTGCCGAAAACATCTTCGGAAGCGCCGTAAAATGACGCGTCTTTAAACGAAACAACGTCATAAAGCTCAAGCTTTTCGTCTTTTTCGGAAGTATATGTAAACTTAAAGCGCGTTTTTTCGTTTTCTGCTTTTTCGGTTTTAAAAACATATGTAACGGTGCCATCCTCGCTGTATTCGGGAAGCTTTGAAACATACGCTTTAATATCGCGCTCGCCGCGCGTATAAAAAACCGCGGGCTTTTCACAGAACCCGTAAAACGCCAAAAACGAAACCGACGAAACAAAAATTACCGCCGAAATGAAAACAGCGGTAAACGCCGCCGAAAATTTTATCTTCTTTTTTAATATAACAAAAACAAGAAACCCCAACGCGCCGAAAACAGCACAGCTAAAAGCCGCAACCTCTTTAAAGCAAAGAAAAATTGCGGCTGTAAGAGCAGTTGTCAGTCCCGAAATGAGCATCGGCCGTTTCATATATTTCTGTCCCCTTCAAGCTTCTAAAGCGCAAATCGGCTGTCTATTTTACTTTATATTTTATTCTTTTGCC
>DJRI01000118.1 GCA_002440045.1 Ruminococcaceae bacterium UBA6364
GTGCTTTTGCGCTGTAAACGGACGTGCCGTAGATTGCGTCGCCGTTTGTGTTAAGCCACTCGCCTATTCCGAGAAGTCTTTCTTCCATAATCGGCGGAATTGTTCCGTCGGCGTCGGGACCGATATTAAGCTGGAAGTTTCCGCCCTTTGAAACGAGCGAAACAAGCGTTTTAATAAGCTCGTTTACGGTGAGATAATCCTCTGCGCCCTCTTCTTTGTTAATTCCGAAAGAAGCGCCGATTCCGCGGCACTCTTCAAACGGGCGGTCAAGCTCTACATCTTCGATTTTTCTGCCGTTGTCGATTATGCCGTATTCGGTTGTGAAGAAACCGCCGACTCTGCCGCGCGTCTCTTTGCCCCAACGGTCGTTAACGGCAATTGTGTCTTTAACTGAAGACTCGTTATAAAGCCACTGCAAAAAGTCCTCGGAATGCCAAACAGAGCTTTCATGCTCCCACTCGCCGTCGGTGAAAAGAGTCCACGGTCTGTATTTTTCGACAAGCTCTTTTAACATAGGCAAAAGATGCTCTACCGAATACTCTTCGGGATTTTTTAAATACAGCGGATGAAACCACTCGTAAACGGAATGATATACGCCGAATTTAACGCCTGTGCCATCCATAGCGTTTTTAAGCTCCATAAGAAAGTCGCGTTTCGGGAGGCATTCGACCGAATTGTGGTTAGGCGCATACTGCGTTTCATAAAGGCAATAGCCGTCGTGATGCTTTGAAACAAAGTTTATGTATTTTGCACCGCTTCTTTTAAAAAGCTCCGCCCATTTTTCGGCGTCAAAGCGGTCGCCTTTAAAATCGTTTTTAAATTCAAAATAATCTCTGCCGCCGTAGTGCTTTTTGTGAAAGCCACTGTAGCATTTTTCCGTTCCCGTAAGGTCGTCGCGGTTGCACCAATAGCCGTACCACTCGGCATAGCTGCCCTTAGGCGCATATGCGGGTACGCTGTAAAGCCCCCAATGAATAAATATGCCGAATTTAGCGTCGGCGAACCACTGCGGAACTTTTCGCGTATTAAGCGAAGCCCAATTATTCTCAAACATTATTTAACACCCTTTTTATAAATTTCGACGCCGAAATGGACTGTCGTTGTAAGTTTTTCAAGAGATAAAAGCTTTTGCGCGTCCTCGCGCGAGGTTTTGTAAAAATACGGAGTCATTGAAAAAAGCTCAAAAATCCGCTCTTTGCTGTCAAGCGTTATTTCGTATTTAAGCTCGGTGCGCTTAATTTCAAAAAAAGACGGGTCTGTTATTTCGGGCTTGTTTTTATAAGGCTCGTCATACAAAGCGCGCTTTAGCTCCCAAAGATGCATAGAAAGCGGCACAGCCTTTATAAGAACGCCGCCGTCTTTTAAAACGCGCGAAAACTCACTGTAGGCGCACGGCGCGAAAATATTTAAAATAATATCTGCCGACGCTTCAAAAAACGGCAAAAGAAATGCGCTTGCAACGGCAAAGGAAACGCCCTTACAGCGCTTTGCGGCATATTTAAGCGCGTCTTTTGAAATATCTATACCGAAAATCTCGGCACTCTTCGGGAGCGCGTCTTTAAGCCCATCGGTAAAATAGCCCTCGCCGCAGCCGACATCGCACACCGAAACGCCGTCAAAAGAAAACTCTTTACATGCGTTTAAAACGGCTGTTTTTAACGGCTCATAATAGCCGCCGTTTAAAAAGTCGCGGCGCGAGCGCACCATAAGCTTGTCGTCGCCGTGGCGCTTTAAAGAGGAGCTGTTTGACATAAGAAGATTGACATATCCTGCCGACGCTTTGTCAAAACAGTGGCGGTTAGAGCAGGCATATACGCCGTTTTCGCATTTTAAACTTTCCCCGCAAACGGGGCATTTGAAAAACGTCATATTACTCTCTCAAGAGCTTTTCAAGCTCGCTCATAAAGGTATTTATATCTTTAAACTGGCGGTAAACTGAGGCAAAGCGGACGTAAGCCACTTCGTCGATATTTTTGAGCTTTTCCATAACAAGCTCGCCTATTCTGACGGAAGTAACCTCGCGGTCGAGCGAGTTTTGAAGCTCCAGCTCAATTTCGTCAATTGCTTTGTCAATTACTTCAATCGGAACGGGGCGCTTTTCGCAGGCGCGAATCATACCGTTAAAAATCTTTTCGCGGTCAAACACCTGGCGCGACTTATCCTTTTTAACAACGACAAGCGGAACCTTTTCTATAATTTCATACGTTGTGAAGCGGTTGCCGCAGCTTATGCACTCGCGGCGGCGGCGTATGCGCTCGCCCTCGTCTGTCGGGCGCGAGTCGATAACCTTGCTTTCTTCATAACCGCAAAACGGACATCTCATACAGATACCTCCGAATAAGACTTATTAAGTAACCGTCTGTGAAGACGCACTCGGCGGCTACTCAAAAATTTACTAATAAATTATATCAAAAAAAGCGCCGCATTTCAAGAAGTTTTTAAGCACTGCCCGTTACCGCGTTTTTCCATTGAAAAATGAGTGCGGCGGCAATATAATTTAAACGGTGACGGATTTGAAAAAGATTTTTGAAAAAGCAAAAACGCATCTCGGAAAGTTTGCGAGAGCGGAAATAAAGGTCTCGGTAATTTTCGTGCTGACGCTTATCGCGGTTTCGGCGGCGCTTTACATAGAAAAAGACTTTTCGGAATATTATTATGATTTATATGAAATCTCGTTTGAGCTTTTAGGGGCGGCGCGCGCCAGCGCGGGCGTTGGCTTTTTGGGATTTATTTTTGTGAGCTGTGCCGAAAAGGAATACGGCGGATAAAAACCGTTATAAATTCAATAACCGCCGATTAATTAAGAATGAAAATTTTGACGGCGGCTGCAAAAATAAAATCGGCAAGCATCT
>DJRI01000109.1 GCA_002440045.1 Ruminococcaceae bacterium UBA6364
TCGAACTCGGTATCAAGAAAAACGTCGACAAGCTCGCACGCAGTGCCCGCGCCGATAACCCTGGCGCCCAGGCAAAGCACGTTTGCGTCGTTGTGCATTCTTGTAAGCTTTGCGCTGAAATAGTCGGAACAGCACGCCGCCCTTATACCCTTGACCTTATTTGCCGCCATGGATATGCCGATGCCCGTTCCGCAGCAAAGAATTGCCTTTTCGGCTTCGCCCGAAACAACTTTAAGGCACGCTTTTTGTGCAAACACGGCATAATCGACCGACTGCACGGAATCTGTACCGCAATCGGTAAAATCAATATTGCGCTCTTTAAGATGCGCTTTTATTTCCTCTTTCAGCGGAAAACCCGCGTGGTCGCTTGCAAGAATTATCATTATTATCAACCTTTCTAAAACCGTCAGGTTTATTTTGCTTTTTGCGGTTTAATTTTAAACCCTACTTTTGTCTTTTTAAAGAAAGCTCGCGCTCTGCCTGAGAAAGCCTTAAATAGAACGGTACAAGGCTTTCTGCGGGAATTGCCGCGCCGTCGCCCAGTGAAAGAAGCTTTTCATACGCCGCAAGTGCGACAGAATCTGCGCTTTGCCAGCGTATACAGGACGGCGCTTTGTAAAGATTTTTAACGCTGTCTTTTAAAAGATTATAACACACGTCTGTGCCGTCGCCTATAAGAATAATATTTTTTTCATTAAGCTTTAAAAGGTCAGAGCGAAGCTCCTCGTAAGAAATTGCCCTGTCATTTTGAATGCGCGTGCATTTGCCGCCGCTGAAAAGAAACGTTGCGGTATAAAACTGCTTACAGCGCGCGTCCATAACCGAGACGGCATAGCAGTCCGAAGCTTCAAGCGGCATTACCGCGGCTTCAAGAGACGACACGGGAACGCACTTTTTATTTTGAGTAAAGCAAAGCCCTTTAACCGTTGCAACGCCTATTCTTACACCGGTAAACGAGCCGGGGCCGTATGACACGGCGACATAATCAATATCGGAAAGCTCAACCCCCGCAGAAGAAAGCGCGCGTTCAATCATCGGCATAAGCGTTTCGCTGTGTGTAAGCCCCGTGTTTGTAAACTGCAAGGATGTTATTTTGCCGTCGCACAGAACAGCCGCGCTTGCCGCCGTTGCGGAGCTTTCAACGCCAAGAATTTTCATAAACACTGTCACCACTCATTCTCAAAATGCGCTCGCCGTCGTTTTCGCCGCGCAAAAATTCAATCTTCAAGGTGTTTTCGGGAAGAATGTTTTCGATATTTTCGCTCCACTCAACGGCAAGAACCGCGCCGCTGTCAAGATAATCGAAAAATCCCGTTGAATAAAGGTCGTCAAACCCGTTTATTCTGTACATATCAAAGTGATAAAGCGGCGGATTGCCGCCGTAATCGTGAACAAGAGAAAACGTCGGGCTTGAAACCTCGGCGTTAATGCCCATTCCGAGAGCAAGCCCCGAAGTAAAGGTTGTTTTACCCATTCCGAGACCGCCGAAATATGCAATTACCTCACCGCCGCGAAGAACGGCGCCGAGCTTTTTTGCGAGAGCCACAGTCTCTTCGGGGCTGTGTGAAACAGATTCTGTCATATGCACCTCAAAATTTAATTTGTCAATACTTGAAATAAACTCGTTATATATGTATAATAACAATATCAGTCAATAAAATCAAGGGGGCAAGGTGTTGAAAAAATTTTTTTCGCTCTCAAAACGCTTTATTTCAGAAACCGACACCGTCCTTACGGCTCTTATTGCCGCCGCGTCGATTTTCGGCGTGATAATGGTATACAGCACAACGAGATATTCGCTTGAAGACGGCGAAAAGTTTTCACGCGACGCACTCGTTATGGCAATAGCCGCCGTTTTGGGACTTGTTGTAATGATAATAATTTCGGCAATAGACTATGAAATGATTATGAAGCTTTGGCCGATTATCGGTCTGTTTTGCGTGGCGCTTATGATACTGACGCTTACTATAGGCGTTGCGCCCGACGCAAGACCCGACGCTAAATGCTGGCTCAAATTCGGCGGAACATATTTTCAATCGTCTGAGCTTGTAAAGATAGGCTTTGTAATTACATATTCAATGCATCTTGAGCTGGCTAAAGATAAAATCAACAAACCGCTTTCAATTCTCCTTTTGGGCGTACACGCGCTTATTCCTACGGCGCTTGTTATAAGAACGGGCGATATGGGCTCGGCGCTCGTATTTATGCTTATGGCGGTNNNGGGCATGCTTTATTTTGCGGGGCTTCATTGGGGCTTTTTTGCCGGCGGCGCGGTGCTTGCCATCGCCGCTTCGCCGCTTCTTTGGATGTTTATGTTAAGTAAATACCAAAAAGACCGCTTTTTGGCTCTTATAAAACCCGACGAATTTCCCGATGAAGCATATCAGCAGCTTATGGGCAAAAACGCGCTCGGCTCGGGCGGTTTTTTCGGTCAGGGACTTTTTAAAGGCGCTTATACGCAGGCGGGGCTTGTGCCCGAAGCAAAAAACGATATGATTTTCACGGCAATCGGTGAAGAAACAGGGTTTTTCGGCTGTTTTGTCGCACT
>DJRI01000146.1 GCA_002440045.1 Ruminococcaceae bacterium UBA6364
CGACTTTTGCAAGGAAGCGATAAAAGCCGCTTACGGACGGGTCTTTTAAATCGTTATAGCCGAACATATATCCTCGGCTTGACGCCTTAATGTGCTTGCCCCACAAAGAAAGCTCGCGTTCTGCGTCCGAGACTGCGAAGTATGCGCCTACATCCTTGATTCCTGCGGTTTTTATCCACGTTTTAAGCATAAGCTTAACTGCGGATTTTCCCGCGGCGTCAAACACAAGCTTGCCGTCGGGAAATCTTTTCGCCATAGCGCACACAAGGTCTTTTACCTGGTCTTTAAGAAAATAGTAAAAAACGCCTGCCGCAAAAAATACCGCGCCGCCCGATGCGTCGATTTTTTCAAACCACGACACATCGTTTAAATCACAGCCGATGTTTTCTTCGCGCTCTCTTTTAGGAAGAAGCTCGTTTCTGACGGCAATAACATCGGGAAAATCTATGTTATATATTTTGCACATACCGTTGTCGCAGTTGCCGCCCGTGCTGTCAAGTCCGCAGCCTAAGTTTACAACAGCCGCTTTAGGGTGGGCTTTTAAATATTCACGCACTTCAAAGGCTATTCCGTTTTGCCTCATGGCAACCTCAAGAAAGCCGAACTGCTGCATGGTGCTTTTTGATTTTTCCTCCAAAGAGCCGAAGTCGTAATCAATTTGATTTATAAGTTTTGTCGCGGTTTCGTCTTTATAAAGCGAGGGGAAAAGCTCTGTGCACATTTTGCGCCCGTAAACCGGAATTACAAGCGTTTCCTGTACTGTGTTTTTTTCAATGTGGTATTTCATTTAAAGCACCTCTTATTTATTTCTTCTGTAGCCCGCTTCGTCGCGGTATTCGGGGTGGTCTTTACAATAGCCGTCTTTATCGCCGCAAATTGTATAATCGCATTTTGCGCCGTTTGAACATGTGGTTGTTCTGACAAGCTTTGCGTGAATGAGCTCCATCGCTTCAAAATCGGGGTTGCAAAGCGCGGGCATAACTTCAAGCAGATTGTGCTGTTTTGCAAACTGCGCCGCGGGGCACTGTGAAAATTCATAATAAATAGGCCCGTCTTTTGAAAACGGCGCAACATACATTTCATAATCGCCCCACTTGTCGCACTGCTTTTTTGCGTTTAAAAATGAGAGATACATCAGCTTTTTGAAAAACGGCTTGTTGCAGTCGACAAAATTCATTTTGCGAAAAGCCGTCAAAAAAAGATTGCCTTCCATCTCTTCTATCTCTTTAAGGCTTGTAACGTCTTTGCAAACGGAATAATACGCCATAAGCGCAATGCAGTCATATGTTCCGCCTTTGCCGTTGTGAAAATTCTTTTTTCCGCCGAGGTCTGTGCGCCAATCCGAAAGAAAATCTACATATTGCGTCTGAACGCGCTCCCAAATTTTTTCGCGCTCGCATTCGGGGTAGTGCAGAGCAATTTTTTCCTGTATCTCTTTTTTGCATTGCTTTGAATACAGCACATGGCAATTGCTATCAAATTTTAATTCGCTGTCTTTCATTTTAAACCTCTTTTTGGGGGAGTATATTTCGTTTGGTTAGCAACCGCTAACCGCTGATGTTATTATAACGCATAAGAGTAAAAATTGCAACGGTTTTATTTGAAGGAATATTTTGTTGAAAATAAACGATATTAAACCTTGTACGGCGTATAAAATGCCTAATAATGAAGAATTGACCGGAAAAAATTTCTGTGCTAAAATAACAGTGCTTTAGTTTGTTTAAGTCTTTTTAGGGAGGTCTTTTAAATGGTTGAAATAAACCGTGAATTTTTAACGGGGGAGCGCGCTCTTTTTTGCGCTCATGACCTTATAATTAAAGATACAATTTTTGACGACGGCGAATCACCGCTTAAAGAAAGCGGAAATATAGAACTTTACGGCTGTATGTTCAAGTGGAAATATCCGCTTTGGTATTCGCACGATATAAAAGTCAATGACTGCACATGGTTTGAAATGGGCAGGGCGGGCGTTTGGTATACAGACCGCATTTCGGTTGAAAATTCGGCAATTGAAGCGCCTAAGAACTTTCGCCGCTGTAAGGAGCTGACCCTTAAAAACGTTTCGTTCCCGAATGCCGCCGAAACGCTTTGGAGCTGTGACGGCGTTGTTATTTCAAACGTTGTGGCAAAAGGCGATTATTTTGCCATGAACTCCCAAAATATAAATGCGGATTCGCTTACTCTTTACGGCAACTATTCCTTTGACGGCGCAAAGAATGTTGAAATTAAAAATTCAAGGCTTCTTTCAAAAGACGCGTTTTGGAACAGCGAAAACATTACCGTATACAATTCTTTTATTTCAGGCGAATATCTCGGCTGGAACGCCAAAAATCTTACGCTTATTGACTGCACCGTCGAAAGCCTTCAGGGGCTTTGCTATATTGAAAATCTTAAAATGAAAAACTGCCGCCTTATTAACACAACGCTTGCCTTTGAATATTCAAGCGTTGAAGCGGATATTGACGGAAAGATTGACAGCGTTTTAAACCCCTCTTCGGGCAGAATTTGCGCCGACAGCATAGGCGAGCTTATCATTGAAAAAGACAAGGTTGACCCCGACAAGACCGTTATCGTTTTGAAAAATTGACGGAGGAAGTCCTATGAATTTTGATTTTGACACGCAAATAAACAGGCGCAGCACAAACTCTCTTAAATGGGATGTAGGCGAAAACGAGCTTCCCATGTGGGTTGCGGATATGGATTTCTGTACAGCACCCGCTGTAAGAGAGGCAATTGAAAAACGCGCTTCACACGGCATTTTCGGTTATTCTGACGTTACAAAAGAGTGGTATGACGCCTACTGTAATTGGTGGAGCACGCGCCACGGCGTTACTTTTAACAAAGAACACTTGACTTTTTGCACAGGCGTTGTTCCCGCAATTTCAAGCATTGTAAGAAAGCTTACGACGCCCGCCGAAAAAGTTCTTGTTTTAACGCCCGTTTATAACATCTTTTTCAATTCGATAATCAACAACGGCAGACAGCCGCTTGAATGTGAGCTTAAATTTGACGGCAATGAATATTCGATTGATTATTGCGATTTTGAAGAAAAGCTTTCAGACCCGCAAACAAGTCTTATGATATTCTGCAACCCTCACAACCCCGTCGGAAAGATTTGGCAAAAAGACGAGCTTGCAAAAATCGGCGAGCTTTGCAGAAAGCACGGCGTTACTGTGGTTTCGGATGAAATTCATTGCGACATAACGCGCCCGGGCTTTTCTTATGTTCCGTTTTGCGCCGCTTCGGACGGCAACAAAAAAATGAGCGTGACCTGCATTGCCCCGACAAAGGCGTTTAACATAGCGGGTATTCAGACGGCGGCTGTGTATGCCGACGACCCGTTTGTTTTTCACAAGGTGTGGCGCGGGCTTAATACAGACGAGGTTGCAGAGCCTAACGCATTTGCCGTAGACGCCGCAGTTGCCGCATTCAATAACGGCGGCGATTGGCTTGACGCACTTAACGAATACGTCTTTAAAAACAAAGACCTTGTAAAAGGCTTTATTGACGAAAATATCCCCGAAATGAAGGTTGTGCCGTCAAACGCAACGTACCTTGTGTTTATTGACTGCACCGCTTTGAATAAAGATTCGGTTGAGCTTTCGGCTTTTATAAGAGAAAGCACAGGGCTTTATCTTTCGGCGGGCGGCGTTTACGGCAAGGGCGGCGAGCACTTTTTAAGAATGAATGTCGCTTGTCCCAAAGACACTGTAAACGACGGACTTTTACGTCTGAAAAAAGCTGCGGAGCTTCTTAAAAAATAATTTCGCCAATGCGTTTTTATGTGTTGACAGAAAAACTCGGTTTATGTATAATTTTCGTTACTGTCCGATTTTTTTCGGGCTTTTAATTAATGTTTCGGAGCTGAAATAATTTGAAGTTCAATTCAGCCGCCATGACACGCGGCCCGCTTTTTAAAAATATATGGCTTTACACAATACCCATAATTTTAACGGGTATTTTACAGCTTCTTTTTAACGCCGCCGACCTTATTGTTGTCGGCAGATACAGCGGAAGTCTGTCTGTTGCCGCCGTCGGCGCAACGGGCGCTATTACAAACCTGATAGTTAATATGTTCATCGGTCTTGCCGTCGGTGCAAGCGTGTGCGTGGCTCAGGCTTCGGGCTCGGGCGACACAAAAAGGCTTCATGACCTTGTTCATACCGCAATTCCCGCGTCGGCGATATGCGGCGTGGTGTTAACGCTTGTCGGCGTGTTTCTTGCAGACGATTTTTTAAAGTGGATGGATACTCCCGACGACGTTATCGGGCTTTCGACTGTGTATATGCAAATTTATTTTGCCGGTATGACGGGAAGTATGATTTATAACTTCGGCTCTGCCATTTTAAGAGCTGTCGGCGACACAAAATCACCGCTCTATTTTCTTACGATAGCGGGTGTTTTGAATGTCATTTTAAACCTTGTTTTTGTAATTGTGTTTAAGCTTGACGTTGCGGGTGTTGCAATTGCCACCTCTGTTTCTCAGGCGGTTTCGGCTGTGCTTATTATGATTACTCTTATGCACAGAACCGACGCCATACGCTTTTCGTTTAAAGAGATGCGCATACACAAAAGCGAGCTTTGGGCAATAATACGTTACGGAATACCCGCCGGCATACAGGGTTCGCTTTTTTCAATATCAAACGTAATGATACAGTCTTCGATAAACTCGTTCGGCTCTATTGCAATGTCGGGCAACGCCGCCGCAAGCAATATAGAGGGCTTTGTTTACACCGCCATGAACTCATTCAGCCAAACCTCAATGAACTTTGCGGGGCAAAACCACGGCGCAAGGCAGTTTAAACGAAGCGACAAAATTGCGGTAATCTGCATTTTCAGCGTTACGGTTGTCGGCCTTGTTTTGGGCGTCGGCGCATATCTTTGCGACGAGCCGCTTCTTAAAATATACATTACCGACTCTTTAGAAGCCATTGCATACGGCAAGCTTCGTATGAGATATATTTGCCTTACATATTTTTTGTGCGGCGTAATGGACGTTATGACGGGAATGCTTCGCGGAATCGGCTCTTCAATGCTGCCGATGATAGTTTCGGTTGTGGGCGTTTGCGGAATGAGAATAGGGTGGATTTTGACGGTGTTTTCAATTCCCGAATATCACACGCTCGGGTGTCTTTACCTGTCATATCCGATTTCGTGGCTTATTACGTTTTTAGTGGAGCTTGCAGCGTTCTTCATTCTTAACGCAAAGTTTAAAAAGAAAGCTTTGTCAGAAACGCAAAATTGCTGATAAATTATAAAAAACGACTGCGTCGAAAAACGGCGCAGTCGTTTTCGTTAGTGAAAATTCAAAAATCCGGAGAAACCTATGTGAACCAACGAAATATTAGTTTGAAAGGGCAGCGCCTATTTCGTTTCTTACTTTGAAAAACAGTTCGCTGTCTTGTGTGTATTCCGTAAGAGAGGAGGTGACTGACGAAATTTTTTCGTCAACCCATTCTTTGCCGAAACGCTCTTCTGCAAGGGTAAGGTAGTCGTAATCCTCAATTCCGTCGGTTATGTTCATAAGCCTTAAAGTGCCGACGGGCTTGTTTAAACCGATGTATCTTCCGGGGTATACAAGACAGCCGTCGCCTGCGGCGCTGAAATCGTCCCACGTTTTGGAGGTTTCCCACGGGTTGCCCTTGTCGTAATAAAGCGTATCCCAATAAAGAAGCCCCGTTATATCCATTGATTTTTGCTGCCAGAACAAAAGGCGGTGTCTTAATGCGTTCTGATAAATGAAAAAGTTGCAGTAATCTTCGCCGGGCGCACAGCAAACGTACCACCACGCGCTGCTGCCGTTTTTGACGGCACTCATCATTTCTTCGTGAACGGTGCCGCGGTTTACAACATCGCTGAGTCCGCAAAGAATTGAGCTTTTTTGAGATTGAAGCTCCACAGACGAATATTCTTTGCCGCCCAATGTAACCTTGTCGGTGTTAAAGGGAGTTACCATATTGTAGCCGGGGCAAAGCCTCGAAAGCCTTTCGGTTATCTCGTTGTAGCTCTTATAAGCGTCCTCCGACGAAGGCTCGTCAATCGGATAAAAATAGCCTTTCTTTGCCCATTCGGGGTTTGATGTGACCTTTTCATAATACTTTACAAGAAGCTCGTCGTCGCTCGGGTAGGGGATTTTAAATGAAGTAACGCGCGGGTCGCTCATATATGCGTCTGCACGCTCGTCAAGAATATCATAGGGGAGGTTATACGGCGAAATTCTGTTGCTTAAAAGATAGTCGTAATACTGCTTAACAACGGTTTCTTTAGCCTGTGCGTCAAAAGCTTCGTGGTCGCTTTCTTGAGGGTCAAAACCGTTGAGCTTTAAAAATGCAGAGCTTTGGTTGCCCATAGCCGTAACGCACGAGGGCGTTTCGGGAAGCGCAAAATTGTATACAGTCGCCTTTATCTCTTTTTTAAGAATAACCTCGTCCTTTTCGTTTTTTGCGGAAAGCGTTGCGGTGTATTCACCCGGCGCCGTGTCGGCTTTTGTGTGTACTCTTATGTAATAGCCCTGCATAAGACCTTTTTGAAGCTCTGCCGCGCCGCCGTGTGATGCGGCGTAGTGGTTTGTCGGAACAAGCGCGTCGGCATAAGACGAGCAGTATTTGTCGCCGTATCCCGGGACATCGGTATAAATCTCTTTAAAAGCCGCGGTTTCAAGCTTTTTGCCGTCGGCGTTTTTAAATGCCGTTATATATGCGCGGATTGTTTTGCCCTTTGCGGCAGTTGCAAAAAATACCTGAAAGCCTTCCCATTCGTTTTTTGCAAGCGAGACGGTAACGGTGTCATCAGTGCCGAGCTTTGTATTTTGAAGCGGCTTTTCACTTGAAAGCCCGAAGTCATAAAAAATATCTTCGTCGTCCGTCGGTACGCCGCCTATATCAGATGCTGCTTTTGTAAATTTGTAAATCGGTTTTAAAAATGAAAAGCTGCCGACGGTTTTTGCCGTGATAAATGCGCCCTCAAAGAAAAATGCCAAAGCAAGAACAGCCGCAGTGATTTTGAAAAGCACCTTGTGCGAGTTTTTTGAAAGCCTGTTGAAAAGAAACGCAAGCGCAATGCCGAACATAATAAGCGCCGCGGCAGCTGCAAGCTTGCCGGCAATAACGGGCGTAAGAAGCGCCTTGAAAGAGTATGCAGCAAGCAAATAAACGCCTGCGGTAATTACAGCTGAAACAATAAATGCAAGAGCCTTTTTTGAAGCCCCCAAAGCGCGCTTTTTGTCAGCCGAAACGCCGCAAAAAACAATTGCCGCAGTGGTTATTGCAATAAGCGCGGTATAAAGAATTATTTCACCCGTGTTGCCTCGCTTAAACGTCCAATAAGCGGAATAAAGCGAGTAAATATAGAGCGCCGATGAAAGAACGGCGAGCACCGAAAGCAAAATCTTTTTTGTTTTTTCGTTTTTCATAAAAAAATCCTTCCTCAAAAAATTAACGGCAAAGCCGTTATTTCTAAGAAGATAATAACAGATTTTGCCGTTGTGTTCAAGTGATTTTAAGCTTTTTATACAAAATTTCGGGAGTTTATGTCGCTTCGGTTCCGACACAGTAATCGTCGCCCGCATCGGTTATAAGAACGTTTATGAATTTTCCTTTTCTGTCTTTGCCGTCATAAATTCTTACGGGCGTATAATTCTTTGTATATCCTTCGGAAAACTCCGGGTGCTCCGTTTCAAAAAGCACTTCGCAAGTTTTGCCGACCTGCTTCAACAGATACTCTTTTCTGATTTCGGCGGCTGCAGCGCCGAGCCTTTTTGCGCGCTCGTCTTTAATTGCGTTTGAAAGCTGCGGCATTGCGGCGGCAGGGGTGCCGTTTCTTTTTGAATAGGGGAATATGTGTATCTTTTCAAACCCTATACTCTTTGCAAAATCCACCGTTTCGCAAAAATCGGCTTCGCTTTCCGTCGGAAAGCCCACAAGAATATCGGTTGTAACAGAAGCGTCCTTAAATGCGCTTCTTAAAGAGTCCGCAAGAGCCTTGTATTCTTCGCGGGTATAGTGCCTGTTCATACGCTTTAAAACGCTGTTGCAGCCGCTTTGAAGCGAAATGTGAAACTGCGGGCAAAGCTTTGTGACGTTTTTAAGGCGTGCAATCATTTCGTCCGTAATGTGGTCGGGCTCAAGCGAACCGAGCCTTACGCGCTTTATCGAATCGTATTTTTCCGCAAGCATAAGGGCGTCGGGGAGTGAATACGGCGTGCCTTTGCCGTAGTCCGAAAGATTTATTCCCACAAAAACAATCTCGCCGTAGCCGTTTTTTGAAAGCTGTGAAAGCTCGCGGTCAATGTCAGAGAGCGGCTTCGAGCGCGAGCGGCCGCGCGCTTTCGGTATAAGGCAGTAACTGCAAAAGCGGTCACACCCGTCCTGTATTTTTAAAAATGCACGCGTGTGTCCTTCAAAATGAGTTATTCCAAAGCCCTGAAAGCTTTCGCCCGTTTCGTGCTCTTCGTGCGCGTTTACGGATGAGCCGTGTTCCTTAAGCGCGTTTTCGCACAA
>DJRI01000167.1 GCA_002440045.1 Ruminococcaceae bacterium UBA6364
GACGGCGGCGACGGCGGCAAGGGCGGCAACATTGTTTTTAAAGTTGACGACAACCTTTCAACCCTTTCGGATTTCAGATACAAAAGAAAATACAAAGCACCGAACGGAGAAAACGGCAGAGGCTCGCGCTGTAACGGAAAGCGCGGCGAGGACCTTTATATAAAAGTGCCGCGCGGTACTCTTATACGCGAAGTAACAACGGGCGCCGTTATGGCAGATATGAGCAAAACAGAAGAATTTATCGCCGCAAAGGGCGGTAAGGGCGGCTGGGGCAATTCGCACTTTGCAACGCCCACAAGGCAGGTTCCGCGTTTTGCTAAAGACGGCGCACCGGGCGAAGATTGGGAGGTTACGCTCGAATTAAAGCTTCTTGCAGATGTCGGCTTAATCGGCTTTCCCAATGTCGGAAAGTCCTCGCTTATATCTGTTGTAAGCGAAGCAAAGCCCATTATAGCAGACTATCACTTCACAACGCTTATCCCCGTCCCCGGCGTTGTAAGAATGGGCCCCGAAAGCAGTTTTGTTATTGCCGATATTCCGGGAATTATCGAAGGTGCAAGCGAGGGCGTCGGTCTCGGTCACGAATTTTTAAGGCACATTGAAAGGTGCAGACTTCTTGTCCATGTTGTTGACGTTTCAGGCAGCGAAGGCAGAGACCCGATAGAAGATTTTGAAGCCATAAACGCGGAACTTAAAAAGTATAACGAAGAGCTTTCTTCATATCCGCAAATCGTCGCCGGCAACAAAATTGACCTTGCAACCGACGAGCAAAGAGCGCGCTTTAAAGAATATATATGCAAAAAAGGCCTTTCCTATTACGAAATTATAGCGCCCATTGCCGAGGGTACAAAAGAGCTTATAAACGAAGTTGCCAAAGAGCTCAAAAAGCTTCCGCCGGTTAAGATATACGAAAGCGAGCCGATTACGCCCGACGAGATTTTCAAGACGTCAAAGCACGACTATAACATTCGCGTTGAGGGCGACGTTTATATAATCGAAGCCGAATGGCTTGCAAAAATTCTTATGAAAACCGATATGAACGACTATGAGTCGCTTCAATATTTTCAGAATGTTTTGCAAACAAGCGGAATTATAGACGCCCTTGTTGAAAAAGGTATTCAAGAGGGCGACACCGTAAGCATTTATGATTTGGAGTTTGACTATGTTCCCTGAGTCGGATATAACGGAAACCTTTAAGTGTGAAGCGCTAAGCGAAAAAAAAGCGCGTATGTTCAGCCCCCTAACGCTTGCCTTTTTGGGCGATGCGGTTTACAGCCTTCTTGTAAGAAATATGCTGACTTCTAAAGAAAACAAGCCTGCGGGCGCGCTTCACAGAGAATCAATAACGCTTGTTAACGCCGCTTCTCAGGCGGCGGCGGCAAGGCGCATTATGCCGTTTTTAACAGAAGCGGAGCTTGCTGTTTTCAAGCGCGGCAGAAACGCGCACAGCGCACATTCGCCCAAAAACCAAAGCAGTGCCGACTATCGCACCGCAACGGGGCTTGAGGCTTTATACGGCTATTTATTTTTATGCAAAAACGGCGAACGCATTTCTTACATATTCAATAAAAGCACAGGTGAAGAATACATTGAAAAAACCGATAACGAAACTTAAAGCCTCAACCGTAAAAACAGTTATACTTGACTATTCAATAATACTGCTCGGTTCTTTGATTTATGCCTTTGCGGTCGATTATTTCATTGTGCCGAACAACATTTCCGCGGGCGGAGTAACGGGTATAGCAACGCTTGTAAACTACGGCACGGGCTTCCCTATAGGTGTTGCATCAATTATAATAAACATCCCCATTATTATTGCCGCCTTTAAATGCTTTGGCATAGGCATGCTTATAAGAACGGCGTTTGCGACGTTTTTCACTTCGATATTCATTGATATTCTGAATCTTTTTATTACGCCGTATCAAAGCGAAAACACGCTTCTCGCCGCTATTTTCGGCGGTGCTATCGGCGGCATCGGTCTCGGGCTTGTCTTTTTAAGAGGCGGCACAACCGGCGGCACCGATATTGTTGCAAAGCTTATTAAAAAATACCGAGCTCACCTTTCGGTCGGCACGATAATGCTTGTTTGCGACCTGCTTGTGGTCACAGCAACGTTTATCGTCTTTAAAAGTATCGAGAGCGTAATGTTCTCGGCAATCGTTATTTTCCTTACTTCAAAATGCATCGACTACATCGTTTACGGCGCTTCGCAAAGCAAAATGATTATGGTGATAACCGATAAAAAGGACGAGATAGTCAAAAAGATTTTTGAAGATGAGGACTGCCGCGGAATCACGCTTTTGCCGGCAAAAGGAGCATACAGCGGAGACGACAAAAATATTGTTCTTACCGTTGTGAGACCGAACGAGGTTATCAGAATAAACAAAATTGTAAAAGATATTGACCCGAATGCGTTTACCGTTATTTCCGACGCAACAGAAGTTTACGGCGACGGCTTTCAAAAGTCTTAAATTACCGAAAGGAAACACGCAATATGTCCCTTGTTAAAAAAGACAACATTCGCAATTTTTCAATAATTGCTCACATAGACCACGGCAAATCAACCCTTGCCGACCGTCTTTTAGAGCTTACGGGCACAGTCGCAAAAAGAGATATGGAAAACCAGCTTCTTGACGATATGGAGCTTGAAAGAGAACGCGGAATTACCATAAAGGCGCACGCCGTAAGGCTCGAATACAAAGCAAACGACGGCAAAAATTACAGCCTTAACCTTATAGACACCCCCGGTCACGTTGACTTTAACTATGAGGTTTCGCGCTCGCTTGCCGCCTGCGAAGGCGCAATTCTTATTGTAGACGCGTCGCAGGGCATTGAAGCGCAAACGCTTGCAAACACTTATCTTGCGCTTGACCACAACCTTGAGCTTGTGCCTGTAATAAATAAAATAGACCTGCCGTCTGCTGACCCCGACAGGGTTGCTTCGGACGTTGAAGAGATAATCGGCCTTCCTTGCGACGACGCACCGCGCATTTCGGCAAAAACGGGTGAAAACGTCCCCGAGGTTTTAGAAAAAATAGTTGAGCTTGTGCCGCCGCCCACAGGCGACGACGACGCACCGCTCAGAGCCTTGATTTTTGATTCGGTATATGACAATTACAAAGGCGTTATTGTATATGTGCGCGTTGTAGACGGCACAATAAAACCCGGCGACACCATGAAAATGATGGCTACGGGCGCGGAATTCACCGTTGTTGAAACTGGATATATGAAAGCCACTTCACTTTCCCCTCAGGAAAAACTCACTTCGGGCGAAGTCGGCTACATAACGGCTTCAATTAAAACCGTAAGCGACGCGCGCGTCGGCGACACGGTTACACTCGCTTCGCGCCCCGCAAAAGAGGCGCTTCCCGGCTATCGCAAGGTAACGCCCATGGTTTTTTGCGGCATCTACCCTGCCGATGGCGCAGACTATGAAAACCTACACGAGGCGCTTGAAAAGCTTCAGTTAAACGACGCTTCGCTTTCTTATGAGCCTGAAACCTCGGGTGCGCTGGGCTTCGGTTTCAGATGCGGCTTTCTTGGGCTGCTGCATCTTGAAATTATACAGGAGCGCCTTGAACGTGAATATGACCTTGACCTTGTTACAACCGTTCCGAGCGTTATTTATAAAATTCATCTTACAAACGGCACCATTGTTGAAATAGACAACCCGACCCACTACCCCGACCCTGCAACGATAGACTATTGCGAAGAGCCTGTTGCCGACGCACACATTTATTCGCCGCCCGAATATGTCGGCGCTATTATGGATTTGTGCCAGGAGCGCCGCGGCACGTTCAAGGATATGACATATATATCCTCTGACAGAGTTGAGCTTAAATACGACCTGCCGCTGAACGAAATTATTTATGACTTTTTTGACGCGCTTAAATCCCGAACGCGCGGCTATGCTTCGCTTGACTATGAGGTTTCCGCGTACAAGCGTTCAAATCTTGTGAAGCTTGACGTTCTTTTGAACGGCGACGCGGTTGACGCGCTTTCGTTTATAGTTCACTCGGACAAAGCATACGGCAGAGCGCGTAAGATTGCCGAAAAGCTTAAAGACAACATTCCGAGACAGATGTTTGAAATACCGATTCAAATTGCAATCGGCGGCAAGGTAATCGCCCGCGAAACCGTTAAAGCAATGCGTAAAGACGTGCTTGCAAAGTGCTACGGCGGCGACATAACGCGAAAGAAAAAGCTTCTTGAAAAGCAGAAAGAAGGCAAAAAGCGTATGCGCTCGTTCGGTACGGTCGAAGTTCCTCAGGAAGCGTTTATGGCAATTCTCAAGCTTGATGACGATTAATACCTTAAAAAACGGCGGTCACAAAAAGCGTGACCGCCGTTTTTTACTCAATATATTGTAAATTGCTAATCCGATACTCTGTCAAGAACCTCTTTGAGCTTTAAAAGCCCGTCGCCGTTTTGCGCCGAAAAAGGTATTGCTTCAACATCGCCGTAAGAAGCAAGCTCAGTTTTTAAAGCCGCCTCGCGCGCTTTATACTCGGTGCGGTTCAGTTTATCGGACTTTGTTGCAACGACAACAAACGGAATGCCGCTTTCTTTCAAAAAGTCCATCATCATATAATCATCCTCTGTCGGCTCGCGGCGCATATCCACAAGCTGAACGACAAGGCGAATGTTTCTTGACGATTTGAAATAGCCCTCCATCATTTCAGCCCAGCGGCGTTTTTCGCCGCGCGCCACCTTTGCATAGCCATATCCCGGAAGGTCAACGATTCTTACGCCGTCGGTTTTAAAAAAGTTTATTGTAATTGTTTTGCCCGGAACAGAAGAAACCCTTGCAAGATTTTTTCGATTAAAAAGCTTGTTGAGCGTTGAAGATTTCCCTACGTTTGAGCGCCCGGCAAAAGCTATTTCGGGCAATGTTGACTCGGGTATCTGCGAAAGCGTACCGTAAGCCGCTTCAAATTCAACTTTGTTATAATTCATAAGCACCTCACGAATAGACGGCTCTTGCGCCGTTTTTCGGCTCTCGGTTTAAAACGCACGCCTTTTTCTCACTTACTTTATCTGCCGTTTTTTTGCTTTCAAGAGCCAGCGACAGCACTTCGTCAAGAGTCGATACAGGGATAAAATCAACCGACTTTTTAATTACTTCGTCAACCTTTTCAAGGTCAGGCTCGTTATCTTTGGGGATAAGCACGGTTTTCATTCCGTTTTTAAAGGCGGCAGTCGCCTTTTCTCTTAACCCGCCGATGGGCAAAACCTTGCCGCGAAGGGTTATTTCACCCGTCATTGCAACGTCGGAATAAACGCGCCTTCCCGAGAGCGCCGAAGCGAGCGCCGTTGTTATTGTAACGCCTGCCGACGGGCCGTCTTTCGGAACTGCGCCTTCGGGGACGTGTATGTGAATATCGCGTGTTTTATAAAACGACGGGTCTATTTCTAAAGCCTCAGCTTTGCTTCTTATATATGTAACGGCGGCTTTTGCCGACTCTTTCATAACATCACCCAAAGAGCCTGTTAACTCAAGCTTTCCGCTGCCCTCAAGCACGGCGACTTCAATCTGCATCATTTCGCCGCCGACCGAGGTCCACGCAAGACCGTTTGCAGCGCCCAGCATATCTTCAAAATTAAATTCGTCGGGCTTGTATTTAACCGCGCCGAGGTATTTCGGCAAATCGGAGGAATTAACGGTAATTTTCCCGTCAAAGCCCTCGGCAAACTCAAGCGCACAGCGTCTTAAAAGCTTTGCAATGCACCTTTCAAGCGTTCTTACGCCCGCTTCTTTTGTGTAGCCTGCAATAATCGCTCTTAAAGCGCCGTCGGTTATGCGGACGTTTTGCGGCGTCATGGCAAATTTTTTGAGCTGCTTCGGCAAAAGATGCTTTTTTGCGATATTGAACTTTTCGTCGGCTGTATAGCTGTAAAGCTCGATTATATCCATTCTGTCGAAAAGCGGCGCGGGAATCTGCGAAGCGTCGTTTGCGGTTGTTACAAAAAGAACCTTGCTTAAATCAAACGGGATTTCTATGTAATGGTCGCAAAACGAAAAATTCTGCTCGCCGTCAAGAACTTCAAGAAGAGCCGACGACGGGTCGCCCTTATAGTCGCTTCCGAGCTTGTCTATTTCGTCAAGCAAAATAAGCGGGTTTGAAGTCTGAGCCTGTTCAAGCGCCGTTATTATGCGCCCGGGCATTGAGCCGATATATGTTTTTCTGTGACCTCTTATTTCGGCTTCATCGCGGACGCCGCCGAGAGATATGCGAACATACTCGCGGTTCATCGCCTTTGCAAGCGAGCGCGCTATAGAGGTTTTACCGACGCCGGGCGGGCCGACAAGGCAAAGTATTTGCGAATTGATGTCGCCCGAAAGCTTTTTTACCGCTATAAGCTCAAGCACGCGCTCTTTAACATCCGAAAGCCCGTAATGGTCTTTATTGAGAATGCGGCGCGCTTTGTTGACGTCAAGCGATTCTTTTGAATATTTACCCCAGGGAAGCGCGATAACGCGCTCAAGATACGAGCGTGAAACGGCAGCTTCGGGTGAGCCGGAGGCGCTTTTCATAAGACGGTTGCATTCGTCAAAAAGGCGTTTTTTTGATTTTTCGTCAATCGGCAATGCTTCTATCTTTTCTTTAAAGCTTTCCGCCTCGGCAATCGGCGAATCATCCTCGTTAAGCTCTTGCGAAATGACCTTCATTTCTTCTCTTAAAAAGTAGTCGCGCTGGCTTTTATCCATACGCTCCTGAACTCTGTTCTGAATATCCATTTCAAGAGTAAGAATATCGGTTTCTTTTACAAGCATTTTGCAAAGAAGCTCGGCGCGGCGTATCGGGTCAAACGAAATAAGAAGATTAATCTTATCCTCAAAGCCGAGAACCGTATTGCTGCTTATAAAGTCTGTAAGAACGGATAAATCGTTCTCTTCGTTAACGGCAAGCGGCACGTCGGGCGCCATTCGCGGGGCAACCTCGGCATATTCGTTAAAAATATCTTTAAGACTCCTTGTAAGCGCCTCGGCGTAAAGCTCGTCCGCCTTTTTAATCTTTTTTTCAAAAAACGGTATTACTTCAGCCTTTAAAAACGGCGCGGTTTTAAGTGGACTTAAAATAGCCGCACGGCACTTGCCCTCAATCGCAACGCGCATATTGTCGGAATTGGGAAGCTTGATAAGCTGTTTTATTTCAGCCACAACGCCTATTTTGTTAAGGTCGTCAAAATCGGGGTCCTCTGTTGCGGCGTCTTTTTGCGCAACAAGGAAAATAAGCCTGTCGCCTGCAGTTGCGGCTTTAAGAGCCGCCATGGACTTTGCCCTGCCGACGTCGAAGCTGAGCGTCATATTCGGAAAAATTACGACGCCGCGCATCGCCAATACAGGCATTTCGGTTTTATTAATTGTGTTATCCATAATATATGCGAAAAGCAGGCTTAAACGGCCTGCTTATCTCCTTTCGGCCTTTTTAATATTATCGGCTCAGCCTTGCCGTCCACCGTATCCGCCGTTACCCTTACGGTTTCAATCGTCGGGTCAGAGGGGGCGGTATACATAATCGGAATTAAAATCTGCTCAAACAGCGAACGCAAACCGCGCGCGCCCGTTTCTTTTTCGATGGTAAGCTGTGCTACGCGCCTTACAGCCTCGGGCGTAAAGTCAAGCGTAATGTCATCCATCTTAAAAAGGCTTTCATACTGCTTTAAAAGCGCGTTTTTAGGCTCGGTAATAATTTTAACAAGCGCGTCTTCGTCAAGGTTTTTAAGCCCCGTAATAACAGGGATTCTGCCGACAAGCTCGGGAATTAAACCGAACTTTACAAGGTCCTGCGGAATAACCTTTGACATAAGGTCCATTGATTTCAAATCGCTTTTAGAGCGGATTTCAGCGCCGAAGCCGAGCATACTTTTGCCCATACGCTCTTCAACAATTTTTTCGATTCCCGAAAAAGCGCCGCCGCAAATAAACAGGATTTTTGAAGTATCTATCTGAATAAACTCCTGCTGCGGGTGCTTTCTGCCGCCCTGCGGCGGAACGTTTGAAACCGTTCCCTCAAGAATTTTAAGCAGCGCCTGCTGAACGCCCTCGCCGCTTACATCGCGTGTTATGGACGGATTTTCCGACTTTCTCGCAATTTTATCTATTTCATCAATATAAATTATACCGCGCTCCGCAGCCTCAATGTCATAATCCGCCGCCTGTATAAGCTTTAATAATATGTTTTCAACGTCCTCGCCGACATATCCTGCCTCGGTAAGCGAGGTTGCGTCCGTTATGGCGAACGGAACGTTTAATATTCTTGCAAGATTTTGAACAAGGAACGTTTTTCCGCTACCTGTCGGTCCTATCATAAGAATATTACTTTTCTGGAGTTCAACATCGTCACTTCCCTCCGCCTCGTGCTCAATTCTTTTATAATGATTGTACACCGCAACGGACAAAAGCTTTTTGGCTTTTTCCTGACCTATTACGTAATTGTCCAGAAACTCTTTTATTTCTTTCGGCTTAGGCAGTTCCTCATACTCGCTGTCATAGCTTTTGCTGTCATAATCGCCGGCAAGAATAGAGCTGCACGTCCGCACACAGTCACTGCAGATATACACGCCCGGTCCCGAAAGCATTTTTGAAACTTCGTCCTCGCTTTTTCCGCAGAATGAACACCTTATTTTCTTCTTTTCGTCCATATTTACGCCCTTTCATATCAAAAAATACAAAACAGGGAATGCAAAAACTTACATTCCCCGCATAATAAATTACTTTGCCGGCTTTGACGCAATAACATCATCTATAATACCGTAAGCCTTTGCTTCGTCAGCAGTCATAAAGTTATCTCTTTCCGTATCCTCGCAAACCTGTTCGTACGATTTTCCCGTACGCTCGGAAAGGATTTTGTTCATCTTTTCCTTTGTTTTTACAAGGTGGTCGGAATAAATCTTTATATCCGTTGTCTGACCGCTCAGTCCGCCGCCGCTGATAAGCGGCTGATGTATCATAATCTCGCTGTTGGGGAGCGCATAACGCTTGCCCTTTGCACCTGCCGCAAGCAGGAATGCTCCCATACTTGCCGCCATTCCGATACAAATGGTAGAAACATCGCATTTAATGTACTGCATAGTATCGTAAATTGCCATTCCCGAGGTTATGGAGCCTCCGGGGCTGTCAATGTACAGCTGAATATCCTTATCGGGGTCTTTTGCTTCAAGATAAAGCATCTGCGCAACAACAAGACTTGATGTTGCGTCGTTTACCTGATCCGACAAAAATATTATTCTGTCCTCAAGAAGTCTTGAAAAAATGTCGTATGACCTTTCTCCTCTGTTTGTCTGTTCAACAACTACCGGTACAAGTGCCATAATCGCTCAAATCCTTTCTGCCGATTTATTTTACTTTAGCATTGTTTACAAGCATTGTAATGGTCTTCTGGATAGCCAAATCCTGCTTGATGTTTTCCTTTTCCTTGTCGCCCAAAAGCTCCTTAAGCTTATCAAGCTCCATATTGTACTTCTTAGCCATATCAACAAGGTGAAGCTCAAGCTCCTCCTCGCCCGTTTCGATGCCCTCGGCATTCTTGATTGCCGTAAGAACAAGCGATCCGCTTATCTTCTTAATCGCATCGGGCTTGAAGTTTTCTCTTATTGCGTCCATCGACATACCCGTGTACTTAAGATATGTTTCCATATTAAGACCCTGATATGACAATCTCTGTGCAAAATCATTTACCAATGTGTCAACGTTTGCCTCTATCATAGCGTCGGGAATATCAAATTCCGCATTTTCTATTGCCTTTTCAACAACAGCGTTTTCGGTTTCAATCTGTGCCTTGTTCTTTGCTGCTTCTTCAAGCTTCTTTCTTACATCGGCTCTGAATTCGTCCATTGTTGAAAATTCGCTTACTTCATCAGCAAAATCATCGTTAAGCTCGGGAAGCTCTCTTTCCTTGATTTCCTTTACGGTTACCTTAAAGAGGGCGTCCTTACCTGCAAGATTTTCAGCATGGTATTCTTCGGGGAATTTAACGTTTACGTCAACAAGGTCGCCTGTGTTTGCGCCTACAAGCTGATCCTCAAAGCCGGGGATAAATGTGCCCGAACCGATTTCAAGCTCGTAGTCCTCGCCTTTTCCACCGTCAAACGGAACGCCGTCAACACTTCCCTCAAAGTCGATAACCGTAATATCGCCGTTCTTTACGGGGCGGTCATCAACCGTGATAAGTCTTGCATTCTTCATCTGCGTTGCTTTGATGTCGTTGTCAACATCTTCGTCTGAAACAGTATAGTCAATCTTATCAACTTCTATACCTTTGTATTCGCCCAATTTTACTTCCGGTCTTGTTGTTACGAGAGCCGTAAATACAACAGGCTCGCCGTCCTTGATTTCCTCAACGTCAATCTCCGGTCTTGCGACTGCGTCAACTTCAGCCTCCTCCAAAGCCTTTGAATACGCTTCGGGAAGTACATTATTTACAGCCTCATCATAGAATACAGCCTTTGTGTAAAGCTTTTCTATAATTGCCTTCGGTGCGTGACCCTTTCTGAAACCGGGTACGTTAAACTTCTTTACATTTTTCTTATAAACCGCATTTATTGCCTTTTCAAAATCTTCGCTTGATACTTCAAATGTCAGTTTGACAAGATTCTTTTCTACGTCTTCCTTTTTCACTGCCATAGTGATTATTTCCTCCTTTTGTATCGTAAAACATTATAACATACAGTATATTATAACATATGCCGAACAATTTTTCAATTACTTTTTTGATTTTTTATAGATTTCACAATTTTATTTTATTTTGTAAAGAGTATTACCGCCTTTTGAATAAATTTTATCAAAATTGCTGTAATTTTCTTCGTTTATATTAAACTCATCACGCTCATATCTGCCAACAAAAACGTACTTTATGCCGTTGTATGCGCACAGCTCGGTGAGTGTTTCTCCACCGTTTTCATAAGCCGCTTTGACAAGCTCGCTGCGTTTTGCGTATTCCTCGCCGAAGCCATGGAAATACACATAAAACGACGAACCCAAAAACAGATTTCTTCCGCCAAGTGATGAAACGGGATTTACAGTCTCGCCGCCCGTAAGGAACACTGCGTCCTTTTCCGTATTTTCCCTTATAAATTCCGCCGTTTGAATATCCTCCTCCGTAAAGGTCTGATACTCCCTGCCCGACTTGTATTCTCTTGCTATGGTAAGCACTCCCGAAAAAGTTCCGAAAAATACAACAGCCGCCGCAAGATACGCACGTCCGCCCGTACCTTTAAGCTTTTCATACATTTTTACAAAATATTCGCTCACGAGAATTACGGCTATCATATAGGCAATAAAAATCAGCTTGTTGTTATCATAGCTGTTCGGCTGAAACAGCACCAGTTCCGCCAAAAACATTACCGCCGCACCGCCCAGAGCAAGCTTTTTGTTCTCAATGCCCGTACAGATAACCGCAGGTGCAATAAACAGTGCCGTTATGCCCCAGTTTTTCAAATAAAACCACAGATACGGATCCTTCGTATTTACCCAGTTGAATGACAGCCTCAAAAAACTGTCATTGCCGCTTGTCTGCGAGAAAGTCCAGAAAATAAGCTGAGGAAGTGCAAGCACCGCAGCCGTTACACCGTAAACCGCCCACATTTTGAAATTTGCCTTGAAATCACTTATAAGCGAGCATATGCAAAGCACAGCGCTTATTACTCCCAAAGCAAGAAAAGTATGCGTATGTATCATAGGCATACAGCCTGCAAGAACGCCGAGAATTGCAAAGGTTTTTACGTTTTTGGTGCGTATTCCGTCTATCAAAAGCCATAGTGCCGGCATCAGCACACACCAGCCTGCCATGGTTGTCCTTTGCGGAATTATCATATCGCAAATCGTGTTTACCCATCGGAGATTGCCGTCAAGATAATTTGTCGGCGTTTTGTAATACTCGGTGAAAATCTGCGTAAAAACTCCGCTGTCGGCACGTGCGCCGTTTAAAAAATACGCAAACCCGAAACCGCCGTTAAAGAAAAACAGCACGACCGCAAGCACCGCCGCCGCTTTTCTGTTTGTTATTTTCCGTGCCAGAATATAAAATCCCGTAACAAGCAAAAGTGACATTACATAGCTCGGAACAAGCACCGCCCATCTGAGCGCCGTGCCGAACAGATACAGACTTGACGAAAGCATATCGGCAAGAAACGGATAATTAAGCTTATATCCCGAAAGCTGACAGTATTCGGGAGGGAATTTCCCCTGTTCCGCAATGCTTGTCACAAAGCTTAAATGCATATTAAGGTCACCGTAAGTGGATTGCCCCGAGCTTACTCCGCCGCCCGGGAACGGCGCAAGTATATGGTTTGTCATAAGCACCCATATAACAAGCGTCACGGGCAGAATGAGAAACAACGCAGTTTTGTGCGGTACACATTTCTCACCGCCGATTTTAATATTTATTTTTTCCTTTTTAACCGCTTTTATGACGGCATACGGCAGAATAGCCGCCGCCATAAGCGCAAAATGAGCGGTTTTCGTAAACCC
>DJRI01000004.1:0-242 GCA_002440045.1 Ruminococcaceae bacterium UBA6364
AATCTTGATGATGTATTTGACGAGGAGGATATGAAGAAACATGAGTAGAGTGTATAATTTTTCTGCCGGACCGGCAGTGCTTCCGGAGGAAGTACTCAAAGAAGTAGCTGATGAAATGCTGGATTATAACGGAACCGGAATGTCCGTTATGGAAATGAGTCACAGAAGTGCAGCTTTCCAGGAGATCATTGATACTGCAGAGAAAGATCTCCGCGAGCTTATGAACATCCCGGATAATTACA
>DJRI01000004.1:303-11206 GCA_002440045.1 Ruminococcaceae bacterium UBA6364
GCAGTTTGCCATGATCCCGATGAACCTTATGAAGAACAGAGTTGCTGATTACATCGTGACAGGACAGTGGGCAAAAAAAGCTTATCAGGAAGCTCAGAAATACGGAAAAGCAAACAAGATCGCATCTTCTGAGGACAAAACCTTCAGCTATATCCCGGACTGCAGTGACCTGCCGATCAGCCCGGATGCAGACTATGTATACATCTGTGAGAACAACACCATTTACGGCACCAAATTCAAAAAGCTTCCAAACACAAAGGGCAAGACTCTGGTAGCAGATGTATCCTCCTGCTTCCTGTCTGAGCCGGTTGATGTAAGTAAATATGGTATCATCTACGGCGGCGTTCAGAAGAATATCGGACCTGCAGGTATGGTTATCGTTATCATCCGTGAGGATCTGATCACAGAGGATGTTCTTCCGGGAACACCAACCATGCTTACATATAAGACACATGCTGATGCAGGATCTCTTTACAATACACCGAATGCTTACTGCATCTATGTATGCGGAAAAGTATTCAAATGGCTGAAGAAGATGGGCGGTCTGGAAGTGATGAAACAGCGCAATGAGGAGAAAGCAAAGATCCTTTATGATTACCTGGATTCCAGCAGGCTGTTCAAAGGAACGGTAGTTCCAAAAGACAGATCCCTGATGAACGTTCCGTTTGTAACAGGCAGTGAGGAACTGGACGCTAAGTTTGTAGCCGAGGCTAAAAAGGCGGGCTTTGTAAACATTAAGGGTCACAGAACCGTGGGCGGTATGCGCGCCTCCATTTATAATGCAATGCCGGTAGAGGGCGTTGAAAAGCTGGTTGAGTTTATGAAGAAGTTTGAGGAGGAAAACGCGTAATGTATAAAATTAAAACCTACAATAAAATTTCCAAAACAGGTCTTGAAGCCTTTGACGATAAATATACAGTAGGCGACGAGGTAGAAAATGCCGACGGCGCTATTGTGCGCTCGGCAGCGCTGCACGATGTGGAGTTTCCCGCAAGCCTGAAAGCCATAGCGCGTGCGGGCGCGGGAACAAACAATATACCGATTGACCGCTGCTCAGAGCAGGGAATAGTTGTATTCAACACCCCCGGCGCTAACGCAAACGCTGTTAAGGAGCTCGTTATCGCTGCTCTCCTTCTTTCATCAAGAAAGATTGTTCAAGGTATTGAATGGGCAAAAACTCTTGTCGGCGAGGGTGACGCGGTAAGTTCTCTTATCGAAAAAGGAAAGTCTAACTTTGCCGGGCCCGAAATTCAAGGTAAGACCCTCGGCGTTGTCGGTCTCGGCGCTATAGGCAGACTTGTTGCGAACGCCGCTTTTGACCTCGGAATGAAGATTGTCGGCTACGACCCGTTTTTAAACGACGGCATTAAAGCCATGCTCCCCGAAAGCACAGAGTATGTAAGTAAGCTCAGCGAGCTTTACGCCGCTTCCGATTACATCACGCTTCACCTTCCGTGCGTTGCCGACACAAAAAATATGATTAACGCTTCGTCAATCGCAGAAATGAAAGACGGCGTCAGAATACTTAACTTTGCAAGAGGCGAGCTTGTTAATTCCGCAGACCTTAAAGCGGCGCTTTCAAGCGGAAAAGTCGCGGCGTATATTACGGATTTCCCGAGTGACGAGCTAATAGGCACCGAAAATGTAACGGCACTGCCGCATCTCGGCGCTTCAACGCCCGAATCGGAAGAGAACTGTGCGTTTATGGCGGCAACGGAGCTTAGAGAATACCTTGAAAAGGGCAACATCAAAAATTCCGTCAACCTCCCGAATGCAGAGCTTGAAAAAAACGGCGACAGACTTTGCGTTATTCACCGCAACACGCTCGGCGCGGTAAACGATATTCTTGCGGCGTTCTCGTCGGCAAATATTGAAACAAACGGCTTCGTTTCAAAATCAAAAGGCGATGTTTCTTATACTATAGTTTCGGCTGAGAGTATTCCCGAATCCGTAAAAACCGCCGTTGAGTCAAGCGACGAAGTTATAAAAGTAAGACTGATTAAGTAATAATCTGTAATTAAATGAAAAAAGCGCCTGCCGACGTCAAAAGCGGGCGCTTTTTGTGTTAGGCAAACAAAAACTTCGGCTAAAATAGGACGGTTTCTGATTTCAGCCGAGATTTTTGCAGGTGCTTGAAGCTGAATTTGCCGAAACGGCGGTTGAAAATGTTCGGAAGGCGACCGCATATTTTTTTGAAAAAATCTTAGAATAATGTATGTTTTAAAGTATACTTAGAATGTTTCCCACAAAATATCATAAGTATACTTTAAATGTTTGCTGATAAATATTATAAGTATACTTTAAATCTTGCTTGACAGCTTTGAAAATTAAGGGTATACTAAATGCGAAGAGGTGGTATTGTGCCTATTATAAGTAAAGAACAGATACTAAAAGTTTTAAGTGCATATAACCCTTGGTGGAAAGTCGGGGCAGTTAATCCGAATCTTACCAAAAAATATAAACGGTTTGCATTTTATGAAGCTATGAAGCGCCTGGAAAATACAGAGATTAAAAGAACTGTTGTTTTAACGGGAACGAGAAGAGTTGGAAAAACCACAATTCAATATCAGATGATAGAATCCTTGCTGAAAAAAGGTGTTAACCCACAACAGATAGTTTTTATTTCTTTGGACCACCCAATGCTGAAATTAAGCGCTTTCAACGAAATACTTGAATGCTATCATGAAAATATTTATCCAAATCAAGATGTATATTACTTTTTTGATGAGATTCAATATGCTCAGGATTGGGACAAATGGCTGAAAACAATATATGATATTCAGCCTGAAACGCAAATTGTTGCAACAGGTTCTGCGAGTCCGGCATTGATAAAGGGCAGCACTGAAAGCGGCGCAGGGCGGTGGTCTGTAATCAGCGTGCCGACTTTGTCTTTTTATGAATATTGCGAATTGATTGGGATTCCTGCACCGAATTTTGAAAAAAACTTGAAAATCAGCTCTTTTTTGAGCCTTAGCAGGGTAGAGCAAACGGAAATAATTTTAAAGCTTTCGGATATTCAAAAACATTTTACAAGATATTTGCAAGTCGGCGGATTCCCCGAGTTGGCTCTTTCAAATGATGATATAATGGCGCAACAAATTATGAGGGAAGATGTTGTTGATAAGGTACTGAAAAGAGATTTACCGTCTTTGTATAAAATTCGCAACTCTACAGAGCTTGAAAGAATATTTTTATATTTGTGTAATGTGTCTTCGGAAATTGTATCATTGGAAGCTCTGGCGAAAGAGCTGCAGGGTGTTTCAAGACCTACGGTAGAAAACTATATTAAATATTTAGAAAGTGCAAATTTGATTTATCAAAGCTGGCCTGTTGATATGGACGGCAAAAAGCCCTTGAAAGCAAGTCCCAAAATATATATAGCAGACGCAGCAATAAGAAATGCGGTTTTAATGAACAGCGATGTTTTGAGCGATGCAACCGAAATGGGTAAAATTGTTGAAACCGCAGTATATAAACATGTGGCAGCTTTTTATTATCAAAAGGCGACTTCAGTAGGCTATTATCGCGGAGGAAAAAAGGATAAGGAAATAGATGTTGTTGTCGAATATCCTAAGGCAAAGAATATTTTAATAGAGGTTAAATACAGAGAAAAAGCACCCGTGTCTGATGACAGTGCTATTTGTCAACTTGCCAAGGATGCTTCGGCAGCGATAATTGTTACAAAGACTTCAGATGATTTTGGAATACACAGTGCGCCCGACGGAACAAAGCTCATCAGAATGCCGGCTTATGCCTTTTTGTACCTTTTGGGACACGCTGAGAAAAATGGTTATAAAGGCGTTGAATGAAGAGTTATTATCCACCTTACTTCTTTAAATACAGAAAGTACTAAACATACCGCACCCTCTCATATAATCTAACAAGGATTATTTGGGAGGGTCTCATTTGCTATATGATTATGAAGAGCGTGCAACGCTTCTCGGCGGATATATAATTGAAACCGGCGCAACGGTGCGCGAAGCGGCAAAAAAATTCGGCGTAAGTAAATCCACTGTACACAGCGACGTTACGGTTCGTCTTAAAAAAATCAATCCCGTGCTTTTTAAAGAGGTGCGAAAGGTGCTCGACATCAACAAAGAAGAGCGCCACATAAGAGGCGGAATTGCAACGCGTGAAAAGTACAGGCACAAAAACGGCGAAACGGCTAATGTGTAAGTATTATAAATGTTATATGTAAATTTAAAGAGCGAAGCTGCGGTTGAAGGCCTAAGCCTTTGAGCGTTGCTTTGCTTTTTTGCGGTTAGGCGTTAAGAGCGTAAGGCGCGGTACGGTTTTAAAACATTCTCTTTTCTTCGCTGTGCTCTTTTTTTTACTATACAGGATTTTATGCATTCAAAAGTGAAAATATGCATAAAATATGCAGTGTGTGACGACGCACCCGAAAATGAAAATATGCAAAAATTTGTGCATAAAATGGGCGAATATGCATATTTTGTGAAAATTATATGAAAATATCGGCGTATTTCGCGCGATGTTTGCATATATTTTTTGCAAAAAACTATTGCAATTTTCAAAATGCGGTTGTATAATTATGCCATACCGAACGGAAGATTATACATTTTGTTCGAGACGTAAACAAGAGAGGTTTTAGAAATGAAAAAATTATTTAAGGTTAGCGCGATACTTCTTGTTATCGCAATGCTCGCGGCGTTTGCTTCATGCGGCGGCAATAACGATTCAAAAGGCGACGTTGTAAAGGTTGTAGACATAGCCCTTACCGATGAAAATTACGCTTTCGGCGTAGCAAAAGATGACGCGGCGCTTCAGGAATCCGTCAACTCGTTCATTAAAGAAATCAAAGAGAACGGCGAGCTTGACAAGATTGTTGAAAAATACTTCGGCAAAGGCACTCCCGAGGCGGTTGTTTCCGCTAAAGAGGATTCTTCAAAAGACCAGCTTGTAGTTGTTACAAACGCGGCTTTCCCGCCGTTTGAGTATGTAGAAGGCGACTCTTTCTACGGCATTGATATGGAAATGGCAAAGCTTCTTGCAGACAAGCTCGGCAAAGAGCTCGTAATTAAGAATGTTGATTTTGACGCAGTTTGCACAACGGTTGACAGCGGCTATGCAGATGTTGCCGCGGCAGGTCTTACGGTTAACGAGGACAGAAAAGAGTTTGTTACCTTCTCGGAGCCTTATTACAAAGCGTCTCAGATGGTAATTGCAAAAGCGGACGATACAACTTTTGACGGCTGCAAAACAGTTGAAGATGTTGAAAAAATTCTTAGCGGACTTGATTCTTCAAAGAAAATCGGTTATCAGACGGGCACAACCGGTGAGTATTATGTTACAGGTGACGAAAGCTGGGGCTTTGCAGGCTTTGACGCTCTCGGCGTAGGCTATTCAACAGGCGCACTTGCAGTGCAGGACCTTATCAACGGCAACCTTGATTATGTTGTAATTGACGAAGCTCCCGCAAAAATGATAGTTTCCTCTTACAATGCACAAAATGCATAAATAAGATAAATTGCACACCGATGTGGGGCTGTAAAAATATTTTTACAGCCCCATTTGGGGAATTTAGCGCAAAATAAAGACTTCGGTGGTTTTTATTTGCTTTTTCGGCAGGACTTTTTTGTGTTATTAAAAAGCTTGTATAATGCGGCAAATTGTTGTATTATGTAATCAATTTCGCAACGGACGGTAAATTTATGAGTAATTTTTCGACAAAATGGGACTTTTTTGTTAAGGTTCTTATTGAAAAGGGCGCTTACAAACAGGTGCTCGACGGACTTAAATGCACGCTTATCATAGCGGTTTGCGGCCTTCTTATAGGTGTTGCGATAGGCACCTTGATAGCGGTGGTGAAAATACTGCCCGAAAAAATAAAGGTTGCCGCGGTGTTAAAAAAAGCGGCTGATATTTATGTCGCTTTTTTCAGAGGAACACCGATGGTTGTTCAGCTTCTTCTCGGCTATTATGTTCTCTTGCCGCTTCTTGAAATAAGAACAACACCGCTTGTCGCATGCGTAGTTATATTCGGCCTTAACAGCGGCGCATATGTTTCGGAAATAATGCGCTCGGGGCTTTTGTCGGTAGATTACGGTCAGACCGAGGCGGGCAGGGCGCTCGGGCTTTCGTATCCGTTAACTCTTATGCGCATTGTCGTGCCCCAGGCAATAAAAAATATTTTGCCGACCTTAGGCAACGAGTTTATAACTCTTGTAAAAGAAACGTCTATAGTCAGCTTCGTCGGTGCGGTTGACCTTTGCACGGCGTTTAAAAACATCGGCAACAGCAACTACGAATATATGGTGCCTTATACGGTAATGGCGCTTGTTTATATAGTTTTGGTTCTTATTATTACCGTGGCAATCAGACTGATGGAAAAGAGGTTGAGAGCAAGTGACAAACGCTGAACCCATAATTTACGCAAAAAATATTTATAAAAACTTCGGCGACGTCAAGGTGCTCAAGGGCGTTTCGCTTGACATCGAAAAAGGCGAGCGCATAGTTATAATCGGCGCTTCGGGAAGCGGCAAAAGCACATTTTTGCGCTGTCTTAACCTGCTTGAAGAGCCGACCTTCGGTGAGGTCTGGTGCGAGGGCAAGCTTGTAACGCCCGTTGACCCCTACCTTCATAAGGACGTCATAGAGCTTTCAGATACATATAAAAAGCTTTTTAATGAGTTTAAGGCTCAAAACGCAGGGCTTTCCGATGAAGAGGTTAAAGAAAAGCTGATTCAAAAAATTAAAAAAGAGGACCTTTTAAACGAAAAACACGAGGGCAAAGCGTATAAATCGCTAATGAAGCAGATTTACCGCGAGAATTATATCAACATAAACCTCGCAAGGCAAAAAATAGGTATGGTTTTTCAGCAGTTCAACCTGTTCAATAACCTGTCTATTATCGACAATATCACATTAGCCCCCATGAAGCTTTTGGGGCTTGACAAGACTTCCGCCGAAAAAAGGGCGATAGAGCTTTTAGAGAGAATCGGCCTTGCCGATAAAGCAAACGCATATCCCCAACAGCTTTCGGGCGGTCAGAAACAGCGCATAGCAATTGTGCGCGCGCTTGCCATGAACCCCGACGTTATGCTGTTTGACGAGCCAACCTCGGCTTTGGACCCCGAAATGGTCGGCGAGGTTTTGGACGTTATGAAAGAGCTTGCCGAAAGCGGTATGACAATGGTTGTCGTAACGCACGAAATGGGCTTTGCAAAAGAGGTTGCCACGCGCGTTCTTTTCATCGACAACGGCATTATCGCAGAACAGGGCACGCCCGAAGAAATTTTTAAAGAGCCGAAGTGCGAACGCCTTAAAACTTTTTTGGGAAAGGTTCTTATCTGAAATGAAAAGGAGCTTTAAAAGCCGCATTTTCAAATCCGTTCTTTGCGCGGTGCTTGCCGCGTCAATACTTTGTTTTACAGCCTGCAACGAAAAAGCCGTTGCGGGCGAAGCTGTTTTTGTTGAAAAAACTGTGGGCGCGCCTGTCAATACCGATGAATATGACGTTGCAAAAAGCTATGAAACCGCAGGCGCGAAAACTGTCGGCTTCAAGACGCTTGACGACGCGTTTTTCGCTCTCGAAAACAAAAAGGTAGACCTTGTTCTTACAGATGAAATTGAGGCTTCAAAAAGAGTTCGCGAAAATAAACGCTTTGAAATTAAAACCGAATGCAGTGCAAAAGAGAGCTTTTGCGTGTATTTTGAAAAGTCAAGCCCGCTTTTGGGCGAATTTAATGCCGCAATAAAGGCGCTTAAAAATGACGGAACGCTCGATAATATAAGAAAGGCATATGTTTCGGGTGAAGAATACAAGCCGCGCTATTTAAAGACGGACGGCAAAAAGCTTGTTATGGCAACCGAAGGCACGGTTTCGCCGTTTTCAGTCAAGAGTGCCGACGGTGTTTTTTCGGGGATAGATGTTGACAGTGCAAAAGAAATTTGCGGCTATCTCGGCTATTCGCTTGAAATACGCTCGTTTTCATTTGAAGAATTGCAGGACGCGCTTATTGAAGGCAGTGCCGATTTTTATATGTCGGCGGCGCTCCCGACAGAAGAAAGAGCGGAGACTCTTGAATTTTCGGAGCCTTATTATACGTTGTATTATGTCGCTGTGGGCTATTAAGTATGTTAAATTCCATAAAATATGACCCTTAAATTTGACAGTTTACACAAGAATATATTTAATGCGGTTTAGTTATTGCAAACATTTTTGCGCTGTGATATAATCTTAAAGATTTAGTAACCGTGGAGGTGTCTTTTTTGGCTAACAATAAGGCAGAAGTCAAGGAAGAAATCGTTGATAACCCGGGTGAACTTGATGCCGCATCAAGAGAATACGTTTATGAAAACCGTCGCTATGTAGGTATGAAAGAGACGGTCTGGTATGTAATTTACGATATGTGCCAGAGCTTTAACATAGACAGCTTCTCATCCCGATTTGTTACGAATATTCTTCAGGTCGATCTCGACTATCAGACAATAATCAACCTGGTAAACGGTATTTGGGACGTCGTTAACGACGTGTTTACCGCCGCCATCGTTGAAAAAACCCGTACCCGTTGGGGCAAATTCAAGCCGTATCTTGTTGCGCTCGGTATTCCCGGAACGCTCGGTACATGCTTATATTGGCTCCTCCCGATGTTCTTTAAAGGCAAAGGACCGAGGGACCTTTCAAAATTCATTACATATTTCATTCTTGCCATTGTCCGTGAGGGCGCGGGCACGTTCCGTGCCATTGCAAAGACAGGTATGCTTGCGACAATTACGCCGCACCCTGTCGACAGAACGCGTCTTATAACCCAGGCCGAGTTCTGGTCGGGCTTTTTGGGCGAGAAGCTTCCGTCGCAGATAACAACGGTTCTTCTTGACCTTATCGGCAACAAGGTTATCAATCTTACCTACACGTCAACGTTTATGTTTATGGGTAACTTTACCGCTATCATAAGCGGTGTTGCGGCACTTGTATTCTGCGTTATGACGCGTGAGCGTGTTCTTCAGTCAATCGAAACGCCGAGCGTTATGCAGGGCGTTAAGTCAATCATCAACAACAAGCCCATTCTTTTGCTTACGCTTTCCGAAACGCTTTCAAGCTTCGGCGTAGGCGGCAGTGACAACGACTATTTCATAGACGTTCTTAACTTTGCTTCAATGACGCTTGTTAAAGGTATTCCCGGCGCAATAATTAACCCGTTCGCCTTCTATCTCGTTCCGTGGTTCAGAAGAAAGTTCTCAACGCGCTTCCTTTATATTATGGGTCGCTATATAGGCAGCTTCCTTAACATTCCCGTTTATTTACTCGGCTCAATCGGCGGCAAGCACAACGGTGTTTACAAACGCGTTTTGCCGATGTTCTTCATTCTCGCCGCACAGGAGTCGCTGTTTATGGTATTCTACGGCGTTCGCCGCGTTATACCGAGCGAAATGTTCAACGAAGCTATGGACTACTGCGAGTGGAAAAACGGCTACAGAACAGAGGCTATGACTTCTGTTGCAAAGGGTCTTGCTTCAAAGCTTGCAAACGTTTTCAGCGGACTTATTTCGCTTCAGCTTAAAAAGATTATCGGTTACGACATTACCTCTTACACAAGGGGAGAAGCTCAGACCGACGCCACAAAGTTCGGACTTTTCCAGATGTGCACAATCGTTCCCGCGGTTACGGGCCTTTTGGGTATCATTCCGATATTATTCTATGACCTTGTCGGCGAAAAGAGAGAGCGTATGTATGCAGAGCTTCTCAAACGCCGTGAGGACGCTTCGAGAAAAGCGGCTTCGGGCGACAAAGAGGCTATGGCGACTCTTGCAAAAGAACAGCTTGAAATCGGCTCTCACAAATAAAATCTCATATTTAAACATATTTCGGCTTCCCGTTTTTTGCGGGGAGCCGAATTGTTTTTTTAAATATGTATTGAATAGCCGGTAAAAAAATGATAATATAAAAATATCTATAGGTTAAAAGACGGCAAAAACGCTCTTTTAATCAAGCGGAAACAAAAATGTCTTGAATTGGAGTAACTGCATTGAGATATACATATTATTCAAAATCGTCACAGCTGTTTTTAATAGGCTCAATAGCGCTGTTTGTGACTAAAGGTCTTTCTTTTGCAATATCGTTTTTCCCCGATGTTTCATCTTCGGGTACAAAGTTTTTTACAAATATAACCGAAATTGCATATTACGGTTTTTTGGTACTTGCCTTTCTTGCGCTCAACGGCGAGGGCGTTTGTTACAAGCGCAAGCGCGAGTTTGTCAGCAAAAAAACTGTTTCGCGGCTTAAAAGGCTTGTTGTGTTCTGTTTTTTGGGCGCGTTTGCAAAGGCTTTGGCAAACGCAACCGTAATGAATGTTCCGAAATCCGGCTTTTTCGCTGTTGTTGTAAGAATACTTTGCGCTTTTGTTCTCGGCGCCGCTTCTTTAAGCTTTGTGTTGCTTTCGGTGAGTGCGCATTGCTTTAAAAGAGATTCGCAGTTTAAAAAACTGCGTATATTTGAAGCTGTTGCCGTAGCGGCTGCGGGTCTGTATTTTGCTTTGCGCTATATTTCGCTTCTTAAAGGCTATGGCGTATCGGTGCTTCCGTCAGAAGTTTATAAAACGGTTTGCTCTTCAAATGTGCTAAATGCATTTTGCTTAATTCAGTATTTTGCCGACGCGCTGATGTTCGCCGCCGCCTATAAGACCTTCGGCGAAATGGCGGTCACAGAAGAAAAAGAAGTTGAAAAGAACAACGAATCGTCAAGAAAATGCGAAACGCTGTTTTTGGAAAGCGGCCGCGGAATAGATACTTTTGACGACCTCTACACACCGCACAGCGCCGCCCCCGAAGAGAATACCGAGGGTTAAATCTGCATATATTTTAAGCATAAGAGGGTCGAACCCGGTACGGTTTTAAAACACCCTCTTTCCGCCGTTACTGCGTCAAAAAGCCTTGCAAGGCG
>DJRI01000098.1:0-10743 GCA_002440045.1 Ruminococcaceae bacterium UBA6364
AGAAGCTGTAGGTTACGCCGTCGGCATCCGAAATATCACCGTAGGTAAGAACACCCTTTGTGTCATATGAAAGGTTCTGTATTTTAAGTGTAACCTTAACCCTTGAAGTATCAACTTCGCCATCAGCCGTCTTCGGAAATGAGAAGCTGCTTGAAAGAACGTCTTTAAGGACAGCCTTGTCGTTAAGCGAAACTGCCGTACCGGAGGTGGTCTGGTCAAAAACGATGTCTTCAAGAAGTTTTGAAAGAAGAACATCACCGCGAACCTGCATATAATAGTTTGTTTTTGTTCCGAGTTCGCCGAGTTCTGCTCCGTCCTTATACCCGGGATAACCCGTAGCATTCGGATAGTTTGACGAAACGCCGCTCATATAAGCGTCAACATCAAATCCGCTCATAGTATCAGAACCGAGATAAATGCTGTAGATTTCGGCAAGACCGAGGTCTTTTATTTTCTTTGCCCACTCAATTGAACCGTTTGCATAAATTTTTGCAATGTTGGGGTTGTCACTTCTTGAGGGGTTGCCGGGAACGCCGTCTGTAATAAATACAACAACAGCTTTACGCGTTCCGTCTTTGTATTCGTTTTTAGCCGCAGAGTTTTCGAGTACATTATAAGCCATCTTTAAGCCGTGGTTGGGAGCGGCGCAGACGTTACTGCTGCCGTCGGATTCAATAGCGGCAATGGCTTTTCCTATTGTCGGGTCGGACGATGAATAAAGCGCGCTGGCATATGCCGCCGGTGTAATATCGTCTGTATTACCTGACGAGAAGCTGCCCGAGCCGTCGGTTGCTCCGGCGTTTTTATTCCAAACACCTGTTCTCGACCAGTTGGTAAAGTTGATAAGAGGTGTTGCACTTCCGTTGTCGTTACCGAAACCGATAACCGAAACACGGTGGTCTACGTTATACTTGTTAGCGTCAACATTAAGCTGATTTACAAATTCTCTTGCAGCTTTTACAAATGCAGTTTGACGTGTAACAGACGTTTCTGTGTAATAGATGCCTGTATAAATGATGTCGCTTGCACTTGTGTGCTCTGAGGGCATTGTTGTTGTCATACCCGTGTTTGAGAGATAATATCTTGTTCCCTCTGCATCAAAATAGAGGTAGTAATGCGTTGTGGCAGAACCGTCTGCTGTGTAATAAACACCGGTATACTGATATGCTTTGTCTTTACCTTTTTTATAGGCTTTATAACAGTTGTGCTTGTTCTTCGATTTTAACAAGTCATCTTGTGAAGGAAGTGACGTGCCTGCAAAATGTGCAGGGTGCTGGTTCCTGCCGTCATCAAATTCGCAGCAGTCATTTTTACTGTTATAAAGAACCCAATAATTGCCGTCAGCGTCAGTGAAATAAAGAATATAAACGTGCGTCACTGTACCGATTTCAAGACCCATATCGGCTGACATCAATTTATAATAATTTCCGTCGCTGTGCTTGTAATAAGAATTGCTACCTATTTCATTCGGACCTAAACTGCCTGTTTTTTCAGTAAAGTTTGCCGTAGAATAGCTTCCGCGTCCTATTTTATAATACTTTTCACCGAGCTTATAATAAATGTCTTTTTTACCCGTACGGTCTGCATCGTTAAAGCTCAAGCTATAGTTAACATCATAGTTACGGCAGTCTTTTTCGTCAAACATCGAACCGGAACGGTCAACAACAAGAACAACATCAAGCGGTGTGCTGCCGTCCGAAAGTGCGGACTGTGTTTGACCTGTTGCATATGTGTTAAGGTCGATTGAAAAAGTACCGTCACTTGAAACAGTTGATGTTTTGTTTGTGAAAAGGTTAGATTTGCCTATTGTGCCGTTTTCACGGACCATACGGCGGTAAATGCTGAAATATGTGTACTTATCGGAAACCGATGTGCCCATTTCGTTTGTATAGCCCAAACCTTTGGAGCCTTTGCCGTCGGTATCATAGTTAAGCTTGTTGCCGGAGTCATAGTCCTTTTGCTGTTTATAGGCGTCCATATGGAATGTGCCGGGCTGTTCTTCAAGACCGTAATATGCCGCTTTTGTGTGGTCTGTTACAAGCTCCCAGTCGTTTACATCGCCGTATGCCTCTTGGACCTTTGTCTGTCTGTAATATCTTGAATAGTTGGCAATACCGTCTGTGATTGTTCCGTCGTTGCAGAACATATAGTAAGACCTTTTGCCGTTAAAATAGAAACGGAAGTATGTTGTGCCGTTTTCAACAGCCGTGCCGATTGTAACCTTTGCAAAACGCGTGTTCTGACCCATTGTCATAAACATAAGACGGGAGCCGAAATAAAGGTAAGGCGTGTTTGCAAAATAGCTGTCGGAGTTAGCCATACGAACGGCATTGTTAGAGCCTTTTTCTATTTTCCAACGGATAGAATCAACATCATCGTCGGCGTTGTTAAGAACAAGCTTTTTGCCGCCGTTTGTAAGGGTATAGTTTGTTATCTTTTTGCCGATGATACCCATATTATCGGAAACGGAATCCTGAGAAGCAACCGCGCCCTCGTTCATTTTGGGAAGAGCGGTGTTGTTATAGCCGCCGCGGGCGTCAATAGCATAAAGGATTGAATTTCCGTCCTCGGTGTTTTCTGATTTGAATACAATAATATATTCATCATCGTCGCCGATTTCGTTAAGGTCGTTTACGCGCTGATAATAAACTTCCTCTTCATCGCTGCCGGGGGTAACTTCGCCCATAAGCGCATAGGGGTCAAGTCTCCAGACGACATCGGTGGGATAAGTGCATTTTTTGTCCTCTCCGCCGTAGTACTTATAAGCGGCGGATTCTGTGAGTATATAAAGCTCGTGATTGAGCATAAACATACCCTCGTTCATATAAAGGTGATTGCCGAACGTTTTATATGAATAGAAGAGGTAGGCTTTGCGCTCTGTGCCGCCGGCGGTGTATGTAACGTTGCCGTTTTCTGTAAGCGCGTCATTAAGGTCGATGTTAGCAACATACAGGCTACAGGCGTTCTGTCTGCCATAAGACGTACCCATATAAAGTCTGCCTTCGCTTACAAGCGCGCACTGAATTTTTTGAATTGCATCGGGTACCGCAATGCTGTAAGTGGGGTTGCCGACGCAGTTGTTTGAAAAACGCTCGGTAACATTGCCGTCGCTGTCAACGGATTTTATAGCGCCGTTTTTAAATGCGTCCCACTCAAAAGCCGAGCTTGAACCCGAAAGAGCATAACCGAAAATCATGCTGTGATATTTGCTGTTTGCAGGTGTCGTATAAGCCTTGTCGGTCAGAGTTTCATCTCTGTAGAAGTTACCTGTCCAAAGAATGCCCGCGTCGATGCTGCAAAAGCTTGTGCCGCCGTCGCCAAGCTCGCCGATTGTTGCCGTATCAACAATTGTAATATCCTTTTTTGTGCCGGGCGTTACGTTAAGCTCCGAAAGCGGAACATAGCTTATTGTTTGACCCTCGTCTGCAATATAAAGGTTATATTCGGACGCCGCAATGCCGCCGACGTGCGCCGTGCAGGGTGTGCCGTCGCTCTTAAGAAGATTAAACTGAGCAACAAAATCGCCCGTTTCCATATCAAGCGCATAAACAACGCTCGACTTGCCCGAGCCGTTGTAATATGACGAAACGAGAACCCAGTTTTTCTGACGGTAATATGTCATACCCTGAGGAATCATATTATCCGTAGAATTAAGTCCCGGTATGCAAAGGTCGGGAAGCGTTGCGCCCGTAACATCGGTGCTTCCGTCAAGCGCCGTTGCACACTGATTCAAAAACGTTGTTGCCGCCCACGTTTTGTTCTGTTTCTGAATGCTTGCAAGGTCTGTGCCGTCTTTATAGGCGGTGTGTACCTGCGAGTGGCCGCCCGAAACAGTACCGAGCGCCGAAGCGGTAACGGTAAGCCCCGTCAGCGGTCCCACGCCGAGAAGCATGCAGAAAACAAGTATCAAACTCAAAGCAGACAAAAGTTTTCTTTTGTATATTTGGCGTTGTGTAAAGTGTATGTTCTTTACAAGAAAACCGGCTTTTTAGCAGTAAAAATTACAGTGTAAAGGCGTTTTCTTTACAAAACTCCGCGGTGAGAGCAGCGGCGGAGTTTCTTATTTAAAATACAGTGTGAGGATTTGCAAAAAACGCGCAAAACGACATTTTTTGCACCTCTTTTGCGGTACTATTTTTTCGGGGTCAGGACTTGACCGCATATTATAAAACGGAGGAAGAAAAAAATGCCTGTTACGGTAAAAAATAAAAGCGGCGTTATTACGGCGCTCATAAAAGGCGATATTGACCACCACAGCGCGCCAGCCATAAGAGAAGCTGTTGACGACGCTGTAATAAGCAGTGATTGTGTGAAAATGCTTGTGCTCGACTTTTCGGGCGTTACGTTTATGGACAGCTCCGGTGTGGGGCTTGTTATGGGGCGCTATCGCCTGTGCGCGGGAAAAGGGATAAAGGTTATAATCACAAACCTCAGCGAGCGCAACTATAAAATAATGAAAATGTCGGGGATAGAAAAAATCGCCGAAATTAAAAGAGATTTATAAGGAGAGGGTAGTATGAAAAAGATAAATCAGCTTAAATTGTGCTTTGACAGCCGCTCTGTAAACGAGGGCTTTTCGCGTATGGCGGTTGCGGCATTCAGCGCACAGCTTGACCCTACGGTCGAAGAGCTTGGCGATATTAAAACCGTTGTGAGCGAGGCGGTTACAAATTGCATTGTGCACGCTTATAAAGATAAAATCGGGCCTGTTTTCATAACCTGTACCGTTTTTGAAGAGGGCGTTATAAGAATAAGCGTTCGCGACAGGGGCTGCGGAATCGAAGATATTAAAAAGGCGATGCAGCCGCTTTACACAAGCCTCGGCGGCGAGCGCTCGGGACTCGGCTTTTCTGTTATGGAAAGCTTTTCGGACAAGCTTAAGGTTACCTCGCGCGTGGGAAAAGGCACGACGGTAACGGTCGAAAAATACATAAGCGGTAAGAAAAATGACTGACAGCAAAAAGCTTGCTTCCGACAACCTCGGGCTTGTGCATGCCTGCGCCGCAAAATTCCGAAATCGCGGGGTAGAATACGACGACCTTTTCGGCGCGGGGTGCGTGGGTCTTATGAAAGCGGCAAACGGCTTTGACGAAAGCCTCGGGTTTGCGTTTTCAACCTATGCCGTTCCCGTAATACTCGGCGAAATAAAAAGAATTTTTCGCGACGGCGGCACGGTGAAGGTCAGCAGAACACTTAAAGAAAAGGCGAGAAACGCGGTACTCGAAAAAGAAAAACTCAGCGAAAAGCTCGGAAGAGAGCCGACAATAAGCGAGGTGGCGGCGGTTTTGTCGCTTGATGTTTCGGAAACCGCAGAACTGCTTCTTGCGGCAATGCCGCCGCTGTCTCTTACTGCCGCCGACGATGAAAACGAAAATAAAGAGCTACTTGTGCCGGTGCTGGGCGAAGAAGAAAGAATTTCGGAACAGCTTGACCTTAAAAAATGCCTTTGCGATTTGAACGAAAATGACAGAATGCTTATAGAGCTGCGTTTTTTTAAAGGGCAAACGCAAAGCGACGCCGCCAAACGCCTCGGAATGTCGCAAGTGCAGGTCTCAAGACGCGAAAAGGTTATTTTAAGCGAAATGCGTAAAAAAATGGCGGGATAGGGTAGCTGTTAGCTTTTAGCTGTTAGCGCGCGGCGTTGCCGCGATTGTATTCCGCGTAAACGCGGAAAAATAAAGGAAAATGCTCCGCATTTTGGCGGGCGGCAAAATAGCTATTAGCTTTTAGCCATTAGCTGTTAGCCATTATACCCGCTGCGCGGGAGCTGTGGGAACGCTTCGCGTTCCGCGGGCGGCAGATTGCCGCCCCTACGGGTTATTCCGTCACGGGTGCCTGCGGTGACATTCCAAAATGTTTGCGAATCAAAGCTATTAACGTTAAACTGCTTTGTTTATAAACAAATACATAAATAAGCCGACTGTTATGCAGGCTAATAGCTAATAGCTAACAGCTACCGGCTAAGGTGATTAATTATGCAGCTTCTTGAAGACAGAATAAGAAAAGACGGCAAGGTTATAGGAACAGACATTTTAAAGGTCGATATGTTTCTTAACCACCAAATAGACGTCGGGCTTATCGACGAAATTGCCAAAGAGTTTTTCAAGCTTTTTAAAGACTGCGGCGTAACACGTATTCTTACGGTTGAGGCTTCGGGCATTGCGATTGCGGTGCTCACGGCAAAATATTTCAACGTACCGCTTGTTTTTGCAAAAAAGGCTTCGCACAAAAACGTCGGCAGCGACCTTTACACCGCAGAGTGCTATTCTTTCACGCACGGCAAGGGTTACACCATGAGCGTTTCTAAAAAATATCTGCCGAAAGGCGAAAAAATCCTTATTATAGACGATTTTCTTGCCGACGGCAACGCCGTTAAAGCTCTTATGAAGCTTGTAAACGACAGCGGCAGTGAGACGGTCGGCGTGGGCATTGCCATTGAAAAAGGCTTTCAGCACGGCGGAAAAGCCCTCAGAGAGAGCGGCGTAAATCTTCAGTCTTTAGCGATTGTGGAGAGTATGAACGAAAATTCTATTACGTTCGGAAATCAAAATCGTTGAGAATATAAACATTTTTTTGGAGGAACAAAGAATGAAAAAAGCTATTGCACTTGTCCTTGCGATTGTTCTTGTTGTTGCCTGCTTTGCAGCCTGCGGCGGTAACAAAGACAACGACAACACCACCACACCCGCTGACGGCACATCTAACACCGCCACACTTGACGTTTCAAAAATCAAGTTCGGTCTTATCTGCCTTCACGACGAAAACTCCACATACGACAACAACTTCATCCTTGCTATAAAGGACGCTCAGAAGGCTCTCGGCCTTAAAGACGACCAGGTTCTTATCAAAAAGAACATCCCCGAGGATGACTCTTGCTACAATGCCGCTGCCGAGCTTGTTGAGCAAGGCTGCAACATCATCTTTGCAGACTCCTTCGGTCATGAAACATTTATAATTCAGGCTGCTAAAGAGTTTAAGGACGTTCAGTTCTGCCACGCAACCGGCACACAGGCTAAACAGGTTAAACTCGCTAACTACCACAATGCATTCGCTTCTATCTACGAGGGCAGATACCTTGCAGGCGTTGCCGCAGGAATGAAGCTCAACGAAATGATTGAAAGCGGCAAAATCACAAAGGACAACGCAAAAATCGGCTATGTAGGCGCTTTCAACTATGCCGAAGTTGTTTCCGGTCTTACTTCTTTCTTCCTCGGCGCTCGCTCTGTTTGCGAAAACGCTACAATGAAAGTTACTTACACAAACTCATGGTTTGACATCGCTCTTGAGCGCGAAGCCGCTCTTAACCTCATCAACGACGGCTGCGTTCTTATAAGCCAGCACGCAGACTCCGAAGGCGCTCCCAAGGCTTGCGAAGAAAAAGGCGTTCCGAACGTTGCTTACAACATCAGCACCATTTCAATGGGCCCCAACACCGCTATCATTTCTTCAAAGATTAACTGGGCTCCTTACTACAAACTCGTTATCGAGGCTGTTGCAAAGGGCGAGGCTATTCCCACAGACTGGTGCGGCACAATAGCTACAGGCTCGGTTGAGCTTACAGAGCTTAACGAAAAGGTTGCCGCAAGCGGCACACAGGCTAAGCTTGACGAAGTTAAGTCTCAGCTTGAAAAAGGCGAAATCAAAGTATTTGATACCAAAAACTTCACGGTTGACGGCAAAGCTCTTACAGAGTACAAGGCTGACGTTGACGGCGACTTCAAGGGCGAAACAAACGTTATCGAAAACGGCGTATTCGTTGAATCCGGCGACGAGTTCCGCTCGGCTCCCTACTTCGATATTAAATATATCGACGGCATCAGCGAAAAATAATTAATCCTTTAATAAGCTTGGGCGAAGCGGTTTCGCTTCGCCCGAGAATTGTTTTTTTATTCACATTAATTTTTGCTTTTTGAAAAGAGCATACCGCAGACGCGGTATTTTGTTTTCAAAAAACAATTCGGAGGTATATTATGGGCGTTCCCGCAATAGAGCTGAAAAATATTACAAAAACCTTCGGAAGCGTTGTTGCCAACAAAAACATCAATCTCACCGTGGAAAACGGTGAAATTCTTGCGCTTTTGGGCGAAAACGGCAGCGGCAAAACAACGCTGATGAATATGATTTCGGGCATATATTTCCCCGACGACGGCCAGATTTTTATTGACGGCAAAGAAGCGGTCATTCGTTCGCCGAAAGACGCGTTTGACCACAAAATAGGTATGATTCACCAGCACTTTAAGCTTGTTGACGTGTTCTCGGCAGCCGAAAACATTGTTCTCGGGCTTAAAGAAGACGGCAAATACAACATAAAGCAGGTTTCTAAAAGAGTTGCCGAAATCAGCTCTAAATACGGGTTTGACATTGACCCGCAGAAAAAAATCTATGAAATGTCCGTCTCTGAAAAACAGACGGTTGAAATAATAAAGGTGCTTTACCGCGGCTCTAACATTCTTATTCTTGACGAGCCGACAGCCGTTTTGACCCCGCAGGAGGCGCAAAAGCTTTTTGCCGTTCTGCGCCGTATGCGCGACGACGGAAAAGCCATTGTAATTATCACGCACAAGCTTCACGAGGTGCTTTCGCTTTCGGATAAGGTCGCCGTTTTAAGAAAGGGCGAATACATAGGCACCGTTAACACCAAAGAGACAAACGAAGCACAGCTTGCCGAAATGATGGTCGGCAAAAAGGTCACGCTGAACATAGGCCGCAGTGAGCCGAAAAACAGCGTTGACAGACTTGTGGTGAACAGCCTTAACTGCGTCAACCGCGAGGGTGTAAAAGTGCTTGACAATGTTTCGTTCACCGCAAAAAGCGGTGAAATACTCGGCATTGCCGGCATTGCGGGCAGCGGTCAGCGCGAGCTTTTGGAGGCTATTGCGGGACTTCAGAAGCTTTCTTCGGGCGAAATTCTTTATCACGACCCCAAAAGCGGCAAAACCGAAAATCTTCGCGACAAAACGCCGCTTCAGATTCGCGAGCTTGGCGTAAGGCTTTCGTTCGTGCCCGAGGACAGACTCGGAATGGGTCTTGTCGGGAATATGGATATAATCGACAATATGATGCTCAGAAGCTACAGAAAGGGCAAATCCATTTTCCTTGAAAGAAAAGCGCCGAAAAACCTTGCCGAAGAAATAATCGAACAGCTTGAGGTTTCTACGCCGAGCGCAACGACCCCTGTAAGACGTCTTTCGGGCGGCAACGTTCAAAAGGTGCTTGTCGGGCGCGAAATTGCCGCTTCGCCGACCGTGCTTATGGCGGCATATCCCGTAAGAGGTCTTGACATCAACTCATCTTACGCAATATACAATCTTCTCAACCAGCAAAAAGAACGCGGTGTTGCCGTTATTTTCGTCGGCGAGGACCTTGACGTTCTTATTGAGCTTTGCGACAGAATCCTTGTTATAGGCTCGGGCAAAGTTACGGGCGTGGTTGACGGCAGAACAGCCGATAAAAGTCAGATTGGTCTTTTAATGACAAAAGCAGAAGGAGGCGCAGAAAATGTCTAAACCCGAAAAAGTGCACGAGCCGCTGTTTCACGTTGCGAAACGCAGCTCAATAGCTGCGTGGAAAGCGTGGCTTATAAGAATAATCGCAATAATCGCCTCGCTTCTTGTGTGCTCGGTAATAATCGTTATTCTCACAAAGCTTAATCCGTTTGACGTTTACGGCGCTATGATAAAGGGCAGCTTCGGCTCGGAGCGCAAAATATGGATTATGCTTCAGAATGTCGCCATGCTTCTTTGCATCGCGCTTGCCGTAACGCCCGCGTTTAAAATGAAGTTCTGGAACCTCGGCGCAGAGGGTCAGGTGCTTTTCGGCGGACTTATGAGCATGATTTGTATGTTCTATATCGGCGACAAAATCCCGAACGCGCTTTTGCTTGTAATTATGCTTGCGGCGTCGCTTCTCGGCGGTATTCTTTGGGGCGTTATACCTGCGTTTTTTAAAGCAAAATGGAATACAAACGAAAGCCTTTTTACACTTATGATGAACTATATTGCCATTCAGCTTGTTTCGTTTGCCATTATGGTGTGGGTTCCCAACGGCTCAAGCGTTATGGGCGTTGTAAACTCAAGCACCGAGGCGGGCTGGCTGCCGATGCTGTTTGATAAAAAATATTTCCTTAACGTTCTTGTTGTGGCAATACTCACGGCAGTTATGTATGTTTACCTTAAATACAGCAAGCACGGCTACGAAATAAGCGTTGTCGGCGAAAGCAAAAACACGGCAAAATACATCGGCATAAACGTTAAAAAAGTCATAATTCGCACAATGGTGCTTTCGGGCGCGATATGCGGTCTTGCGGGCTTTTTGCTGGTCTCGGGCACAAACCACTCAATTTCAACAGGTCTTGCGAGCGGCAACGGCTTTACGGCTATCATGGTGTCGTGGCTCGCAAAATTCAACCCCGCGATTATGGTCGTTACCTCCTTCCTTATCGTCTTTCTTCAAAGGGGCGCAAGCGAAATCGCAACAAACTTCAACCTTAACGAAAGCGTTGCCGATATTCTTACCGGCGTCATAATCTTCTTTATTATCGGCTGTGAGTTCTTTATCAACTACCAGATAAAGCCGCACAGAAAGCACAAGGAGGATAAATAATGGTTTCTACGATTTTCTCTTTTATCAATGCCGCTATAATCCAGGGTATTCCCCTTCTTTTCGGCTCGACGGGCGAAATTATAACGGAAAAATCAGGCAGTCTTAACCTCGGCATTCCGGGAATTATGTATATGGGCGGCA
>DJRI01000098.1:10823-14233 GCA_002440045.1 Ruminococcaceae bacterium UBA6364
GCCGATGAAACCGTGCCGATTCTTTGCATTCTCATCTCTCTTTTGTCGTCGCTTTTAGGCTCGGCTCTTATGGCGCTGATTTACGCCTTTCTTACAATCACGCTCAAAGCGAACCAGAACGTAACTGGTCTTGCTCTTACAACGTTCGGCGTCGGCATAGGCAACTTTTTCGGCGGCTCGCTTCTCAGCTTTTTCGGCGAAAGCGGCTCTATCTCGCTCATAAACACGGGCCTTGCTTATAAAGCGTCGCTGCCGTTTGCTTCAAAGCTCGGCATATTCGGCGAAACCTTCCTGTCGTTCGGCTTTCTTGCATATCTTGCAATTGCAATTGCGCTTCTTACGTCGTTCTTTTTGAACCGCACAAGAGCGGGTCTTAATCTTCGCGCGATAGGCGAAAACCCCGCAACGGCAGACGCCGCCGGCATAAACGTTTCAAAATACAAATATCTTTCAACAATAATCGGCGGTATGATTGCGGGTCTCGGCGGACTTTATTTCGTTATGGACTACACCGCCGGCGCATGGACTAACAATGGCTTCGGCGACAGAGGCTGGCTTGCCATTGCGATAGTTATTTTCGCACTGTGGAAGCCGAAATCGGCAATTTTAAGCTCTTTCCTTTTCGGCGGACTTTATATCATCTGCGTTTATATTCCCGGTCTTTCGTCAAGCTCAAAGGAGCTTATCAAAATGCTCCCCTACCTTGTTACGATAATCGTTCTTGTAATAATCAGCGCAAGAAAGAAAAAAGAGCATCAGCCCCCGCAGAGCCTCGGTCTTACATATTTCCGAGAGGAACGGTGACGGGAGCCTTTAGCCTTTAGCTGTTAGCCGTTAGCTATTAGCACGCGGCTTCGCCGCGATTATAACCGCGCAAAGCGCGGTGTATAACGGAAAAACGCTTTGCTTTCCCACGGGCGGCAGATTGCCATAAGAGCCGTTAGCTGTTAGCGGTTAGCCGTTAGCTATGCGGCTTCGCCGCGATTATATTCCGCGTAAACGCGGAAAAATCAAGGAAAACGGCGTTGCCGTTTTGGCGGGCGGCAGATTGCCGCCCCTACGTGAACAATCAATAGGGAAATCATAGTAAAAAACTATTCCTACAACAACCACCCCACGAATCAGATATATTTTCCGATTCATGGGGTGGCTTATGTTACAAATTGTTAAAAGCAGTTATACTTTATTTAAACACATAATACGTTGGGTAAATTCTTACGGTTCTGTCCGATACTATGTGCGTTTTAAAAGTATCCAAAGAATCAACGTCGTAAGAAGTATAGAGATTTACTTCTATATATTGTTTAACTGTTGAGCATTTAAACGCCGCTGCCGGTTCAAATTTACATTGTTTCCTTTTGGCATCACCGTTAAGGTCAACCTCCCAATTATTCGAATTTGCTGAGGTACTCTCTGTAATATCAAAATTGCTTATACTACGTGTGTATGCCAAAACAAACTGAAACTGCGGACTTGCTCCTTTCTGTAAAACAGGACCTAAATTAATGCTGTAACTATTGCTATTTACCGTACTTGACGGTCCTGATGAATATACTGTTACACCGGTTGAAGATGCCGTCATTTTACTCTTCATTCCGAGACCGTAATATTTTTTCTGATAATTTGTGTTGCCGTCATTATACATAACACATCCCGGTTTTCCTATGAAAGTAGCTTTTATAACATAGTAATCATAATCATATAAATTCTGAGCAGTGTAAAGGTCATAATTCACTGTAAGCTTACCTTTTGGAATATATGTTACAACATCGGTTGTAACGGAAGCAATAAACTCCTTACAGGAGGAAGTTGCGGATATTGCGACATTGCGCTCAAGCTTTATATTTTCAATATTATCAAGCGCCTCTTCAATATAAGTATAAACATTACTGTCACTTTGCTTACCACTAATTACATACACGCCTTTTTTCCCGTCTTCATAGTTAAAATAAAGCGTGGCAATGTCCGCTTCACCCGTGTTACAATGCAGCTCATCAACTTCAACCGGTATTTTAAGATTATTTGTTACGTTACTGTTAATTGAGCCTTTTGATATAATAACACCGCCACCCGAAACAAATTCTTCAATATCCGAGCTATTTAATGTGTCGTTACTGTGTATAAACTCAACATTCCGTGTTTTGCACAAGTCAGCTTCTTTAAAATAATTCGTACAACCTTCCAAAAGAGAAAATGCACCCGATTGAACAAACATTGAAATTGACATTATAAGTATTACTAATTTATTCATAAAACGCCCTCCAATCAAATAAAATCCGAAATATTAACTTTAACTATAGTCTTTAGTGCAGATGTACTGGTTACTCCTGTTTTGTCACGTGCGACCACAGTATATTTCACGACAAATTCTGCAGATTTGAAACTAATAGTATAACTTGGTGTCCCTAATTTCGTAAATTCAAACGACCAATAATCCCAAGTTAAAGCAAGTAATGCATAGTTAGCATAGTATTCTGCTTTGACTATTTTAATGCTGCTGAATACCGGATCTCCATCTTCGTTGAGTTTGCCTGTCCAAGAAAATGTTAACCGAATTTTAAACCCGGGAAACTCCGTTTTAATTTATTTGTCGTATATGTTCCAGAATATACATCTCCCGCCGCTGAATNNNNCTGAATTATTTATGTGTGTGTTTTGTTCAGAATAATCATCAACATTTATTTCACCGACTAAAATATATTGGCTATCGTCTTCTACAGCGATATCATCATTAAAACTGTTACCATTAATAGCATATGATTTTATGCTACATGTTGAAAACAAAATTGAAACCAAAAGAAAAAACGTAAATATTTTTTTCAATATAAAACACCCTTTCAAGCAAAAAGATTAAATATCGACACTTTTAAATTCAATGCTTAAAATTTGTTTTTCCATTAGAAAACTTTAATCTCACAACATTATAACCATAAAAAATACGCGTTCCGTTGCGGAACGCGTACCATTTAATGCTGTGGTTTATTATCATTATCTTCCCCAAGCAAAATGACAAAACGCCGCCGCAACAGAAAAAAGAAACTGCACATTGGAATCACGTCCTTTTGCTTTTCTGATTTAAAAATAGCATATAAACCTTCGTTTGTCAAGTATTATTTTCTTTGTGTCATTTCAAAATATGTTTTGTGTTAAAATTGTTTTATAATATATATTTTTTTAACAATAACGTTTTTTTGGTTTCAAACATTATTGTGTGTTCAATTGCTTATATTGCTAACAACTATAAAACAATATGAAAATGACAAAACGCATTTCCTGTTACACAGGTTAACAACCAACAGCTATTTTCCGTTTTTCCTCTTTATTTTTGTCAAAAACAGGTATATAATAAACAAAAACACTTTTGAAAGAGGGAAAAGTATGAAGCTTGAACCGATAGTTACCTCTCTTCT
>DJRI01000098.1:14241-72823 GCA_002440045.1 Ruminococcaceae bacterium UBA6364
CACCGACCTTTACAAATTCAATATGAATCAGGTAATCCTGCACCGCCACACCGACCTTTGCGGTCAATACTACTTCAAATGCCGCAACGAGGGAATAGTTTTCACCCCCGAAATGCTTGAAGAAATAAAGGCGCAGACGGACTATCTTTGCTCGCTCACCTTTAAAAAGGACGAGCTTGATTATTTGCGTTCGATTCGCTTTATTAAAAACGATTATGTTGAATTCTTGCGCCTTTGGCACCCGATTAAGGATTATGTTAACATTGAGCTTTCAAAAGACGGCGAGCTTTCGGTGGTTGTTGACGGTCCGCTTTTTTCGGCGATGCAGTTTGAAATATATCTTCTTGAAATAATAAACGAAGTTTATTTCAGAATGGCTTATGATTATAATATGCTTAAAGCCTCTGCCGAAGAGCGTCTTAATAAAAAAATCGAAGCCGTAAACAACGGCACTTATACGTTTTCGTTTGCCGAATTCGGCGCACGCCGCCGCCTTTCGCGCGAATGGCAGGACGAGGTTTTAAGGCGTTTTACGACCGAAACAAAATGCTGTGTGGGCACGTCGGACGTTTACCTCGCAATGAAATACAATCTTACGCCCATCGGTACTTATGCCCACGAATTTGTGCAGATGTATCAGGGCATTGACTCTATTCCGCTTGCATACACAAACCACTTTGCGCTTAAAGATTGGTATGACGAATACAAGGGCGACAACGGCACGGCGCTGACCGACACCGTAACGACCGACCTGTTTCTTCTTGACTTTGACCGCTCTATGGTCAACAACTACAGCGGTGTTCGCCACGACAGCGGCGACCCTTACGTTTGGGGCGAAAAAATAATAGAGCATTATAAAAGCTACGGCGTTGACCCGAAAACAAAGCTTTTGCTTTTCAGCGACAGCCTTGATTTTGACCGTGCACAGGAGCTTTATGACTACTTTAAAGACAAAGCAAAGGTTTCTTTCGGCATCGGCACGTTCGTTACAAACGACACCTGCGTTGAGCCGCTTAATATCGTAATTAAGCTTCAATATGTAAACGGCAGACCCGTTGCAAAGCTTTCGGACGCCGAAGGCAAGTCAATGTGCCGCGACAATCATTATCTCGAATATTTAAAACGCTCGGTCGATTTCAGACTTGAGCGCGAAAAGATAGTCAATCCCGACCTTTAATAAAAAAACATAAAAACAACCGCTCCGCCTTGAGCTTTCACCTTTGGCGGAGCGGTAAATTTTTATTTGTATTTTATGTGTAAAGAGCCGTGTTAACTACGCACTGATAGTCTATTGTCTCTACGCCGCCGCTGTAGTCAAAGTCTGCGGCAAGCACATAGTCGTCATAAAGGTCTACCTGTTCGTTGGCTGCCCTTTGCGCTATTAACGCGTCCACAACGTCAACATATCCGTCGCCGTTAAGGTCGCCGCGAAGAACAAAGGTATAAATATACTTAACCTTGCCGTCTTTAAAGAGGTAAATAAGCGAGCCTGTGCCGTAATATTCCGTTGTGCCCGAAACCTGAGACGGTACGCCGACCATATAATATCCTTCGGCAGAAAGGAAGTCGCTGACCTTTGTGCAGCCCTCCATATCCGAATATATTATAAGATTTTCTGTGTCAACCTCTGTTCTGCCGAGCGGCTTCAGGTCAAGAAGAACATAGTTTATTCCGTTCTCTTCGGCATAGCTTTGCGCGCGCGAGCCTTTGTAGCAGTATATCGTAAGATTTTCATGGCATCCGTTAAAAGCATAAGCGCCTATTTCGGTAACGGTGTCGGGAATCGTTATTTTTTCAAGGTTTTCGCAGTTTACAAAGCACGCTTCGCCTATTGTTTCAAAGCCGTTTTGTATTGCGACCTCTTTTACATACTTATTCTCTTTAAAAGCGCCCGCCTGAAGCTCTGTTACGGCGTGGTCGTTTATATCATAGGGAACGGTAACAACATCGCTCTTGCCGTTATATGAGATAATATTGGCGCTCTTTTCGTCGAGATAGGTGTATGTGAACTGCTCCGACGGAAGATTGCTGAAGTTTTTAACGGTTATTACCTGCGTTGAAGAAAGCAGGTTGTTGCCGATTACGGTAAGAATATATCTGCCGTTCTTTCTTACGGTTGCTTTAAGCGTGTCGGTTACGTCCTCGCCGTCAAAATAAACCTTTCTTACACCCGAGTCGCCGCATACGGGAACAAACACTATGTCATAGGGCGTTGCGGTTTTGTCCGTCTCGCCGAAAACATATGTGGCGGTCGGTGTAACGGTGTCTATCATAACATTGTAGGAGTCCGACTCTGCGCTTTCGGTGCCTGCGCCGTTTACGGCTTTGAACTTGTAATAAGCCGAGCTGTTTTCGGTAAAGGTTATAACGTTGCCTTCAATCTTCTGCCAGCCGTCGCCGCAGTCGTAATAATATGTAACGCCCGAGGGGCATTCGTTTAACGTGCTGAGCGTAAACTTAACGTTTTCGCTTGTCCATCTGCCGAATGTGCCTTCAAAATCAACTCTTATAAGGGGCATTACGCGGTCAATGTTTACTCTGAACTTATAGGGTTCGCTTTCAAGTCCCGAATAAGAAACGGCTTTAAAGAAGTATTCGTGGCTGCCGTCCTCGGTGACTTCAACATATTCGTCGGTGAATTTCTGCCATTCGCCGTCGTCCATTTTGATGTAGTATTCATAAATACCCGAGAAAGCCGTGGCTTCGGGGGTGAATCTTACGGCGTCGGCAACCCAACTGCCGTTTTCATAATCCTTGCCGCCGCTCTCGGCCTTTACGTTTGATATTTCGGGAGCTTTTCCGTCGCGGACGAAGCCGTCGGAAGCGTAAATTTCCGAAACGTTGCCCGCTTTATCTGTCGCTCTGAACTCAATAACGCCCTTGAACTCCGACGAACAAAGCACTGCTTCACTGCCCTCATAAAGCGCCCATTCGCCTGCTTCGCCGCCCTCCGGAGACAGTCTGTATTCTATTTTTTCTATGCCTGCAACGCCGTGGTCAACCGCGTTTACCGTTGCGGCAATGTCTCCGCTGAAGAACTTGCCGAATTTTTCGGAGTCGATAACTCTTGAAGCGGCGTCAGAAGGGAGCTGTGACAGCGAAACCGACGTAATTTCGGGGGCTTCGGTATCAATATTTGTAATTTCAACCGTTCTTGTTGCCGAAAGTCCGCTTCCCGTTGTAAGAACAACCGTATACGTTCCGTTTTCGGTTACTGTAAACGACGTGCTGCCTTTAATGCTTTCGCCGTTTAAAGTAAGCTCTTTAATGCCCGAAGCGCCGTAAGAAGCGCTGTCTATTGCAACGTCGAAAGAAGACGAGGTTATTTCGGTCAAAGCGGGAACAAGCTCAAACGACGGCTCAACCTTGTCGATTTTAACCGAATAAATTTCGGACTCGTCACTTTCAAGCTTGTGGCTGTTGACAGCCTTGAAGCGATATGTTTCGTCAATATTTTCGGAAACGGTAAGCTCGTTTGAAAGAAGCTCCATCCAAGCGTTTTCGTCGCCGCCCGTTTTGTACATATATGTTGCACCCTCAAGCTCGTGGGTTGACGTGAGCGTAAATTTAACGTCGCCCGCAGTCCAGTCGCCAACAGTACCATCAACCGCAACGCTTATTACGGGCTTGCCGTAAACAATTACAGGGAAAGTGCCCTCGGCGCTTCTGCCGGCGTGAGTATAAACAACTCTTACGTTCTGTATAACGTCATAAAGCTCCGGGTCAAACGTGCTGTAATCAATTGTGTAATCGGTAACGGCTTCGCTTTCTGCGTTTGAATAGTTCGCCGTAACCTCAAGCCCTGTGAGGTCAAGCTCTTTTTCGCCCTCAAGGTATTCGTATTTATCGGGGGCTTTTATGTCTATTGATTCAACAGCCTTTGAATAAACGGTTATCGGGAACACCCCGTTAAGCGTTTCGCCCGCACGCGTAACCGAAACTATTATGTACTGCTCTGCGTCAAGTATATCGGTATTTATCTCTTTTACCGTATAGTCATCAACCTTTACTTTGAGCATATCCTCGGTAAAGCTGTCGGCGTCGGAATAATACGGTTTAAGAGCGTCTTTTGAATATGTAAGATAAACCTCCATACCGCTGAGGTCAAGCTCGGTATTTCCTTCAATGTATTCCTTCTTTGAAGGCGGCGTAATTGTTATGCTCGTCGGCGCAACCTCTACAAGATTTACGGTTTTTCTTACTTCTGTGTGCTGTACTCTTGTTGAAAGATAAAGATAAAGCTCTGCACTGCCTGCGGCTTTTGCCGTAACAACGCCGCCCTCGCTTATTGAAGCAAGGCTGTTTTCGGTGTTTTGTCCGCTCGGCTTTACAACCGCGTTAAGCGACTCCCACGGGGCGTTGCCGTCGTCGTCTGCCATGCCCCAGGCGTTCATTTGGTTTGTAAGTCTTGACGGATATGTTTTATAGGAATACTGCCTCGGGAAGTCCACAACAACAGAGTCGTCGCCGACAATGTATGCGTCGGTATATTTATCAATAAGACCTGCGCTTGTTACCTTTACCTCGGCTGTTTTTGTAATACCGCAAACGGTTGCGCTTACAACTGTTTTTTGGTTATTGAACGCCGTTCTGCCGCCCGCGTCTCTGCCGTGAACGGTTCCGTCCTCAGAAACGGTTGCAATATCTGCGTTTTCAACGCTCCATTTTACCGTGTCAAGAAGAGTTGTTTCATAGTCCGACGGCGCGTTGACTTTTATCGAGAGCTTTGTCTGCTCGCCCTCTTTAACGCTTAACGTACCTGTTATTTCAAAGTCGGTTATAGCTTTGCCCGAGGTTATTGTTATTGAGTCCGTAACTTCAGACGAGCCGTAAGCCGCTCTTACCCATACCGTTGAAACACCGGGGGCAACGCCCGTGAGCAAGCCGTTTTTGTCAACCGTTATAAAGCTGTTTGAAGCAGGCTCAGAGTCGGTTGCAAAAACAATACTGTCGGTCGCGCTGTCATAAATACCCCAATCCCTTGTAACGCCCGAATTGTTGTTAAGGCGCTCGGGGAATACGGTTGCCGTAAGCTGTTGAGAGTTGCCGATGCCTATGCTTTCACTGCCGCTTATTTCAACAGAAGAAAGAGTGTTAAGAACGGAGCGTGTAACGCGCATTGGGAACTCTTTTATAACAGAGCCGATTTTTGCGGTTATTGTAACCTCTTTATAGAATGTAACGCCGCTGCCGCCGTCAAGACCCGTAACAATGCCGTTTGAATCGACTATTGCAACGGACGGGTCGGAGCTTGACCATGTAAGGTCGCCGTAATATGCGCCTGCGGGCGTTACGTTTTCAACTGCAAGCTGTGTTGTTTTGCCCTCGGCAACGCTTGAAGAACCCGTGATTGAAAAATCTTTGACGGGATATGCGCTTTGCTCTAAAACGGTGAAAGTAACCGTATCCGAAAAAGCCGCATAAAGAGTGCTTTCGGGGTTAACCTTTACGGTGCAGGTGCCCGCCGCCTTGAATGTTACAAGGCCGTCGGACGAAACGTCGGCGCATTTTGAAGATTCGGAGTCGAACGCATTCTTACCGACGCTCCACTTAACGCCCTGTTTAAGTCTTACGGGCGTGCAAACGCCGTAAAGCTGAACGGCAGCGCCGACCGCAACGGTTTTCGGAACAACCTTTTTGTTTGTAATATGAACAGCCGTGGGCGCAACCGACGCCACAACGCTTTTTTCAACAACAACTTCTACGGTGTCGCTGCCGAGCTTATTTCCTTCGGCATCGTAAACGGTCGCGGTGATTTTGACGTTCATATTGTCAAGCGCGGCCTTTAAAGACGCCGCAAGCTCGTCGCCGACAACGCTTGCAACAACGGCGACAATCGCGTCGTTATTTGTGTTGTCAAGGTCTATGTTTGAATCGTCTATCGTTTTCCAAATCTGGTCTGCGAGCGACGGTCCGACAATAGGAAGCGACGCTATGTTTTCGTCTATCCAAAGCTGAATAACGGCGCGCTTTGAATAGTCATATGCCGTCACCTTTCCGGTTTCGTCAACATCTGCTAAAAGCGGCAGGTTGCTTACCCACTCAACAGTGGTTTCACCGCTCACTTCGGACGATATTTTTGCGCTGAGTTCAACGCTTCTGTACTCTTGCAAGTAAATCAAATCGGTTACCTGCGTGTCGCCGTTATATATTTCGACAACGGAATCGGCATACGCCGCAACGGGAACGCACGATAAAACGATTACTACGCTCAGAATAATTCCGAGCATTTGTTTTACTTTATTCATAAAGAGCCTCCTTTAAAAAGAATTTGCCTGTCTTAAGAACTAAAATCTGCCGGTTGTGCATTTCTTAAGATTTCTTAATATTTGCATTTATATAATATCACATCGCTCAACTCGGGTCAATTAAATAATCTTGTTAAAATTAACCAAAATAATGCGGTTAGCGAATGCATACTCTTGCCGAAAAAACCAATAATATACGCGGTGGTGATTAATCTTGACCGGAATTATCGTTGCAATAGTATCCGGCGCTTTAATGAGCGTTCAGGGAGTTTTTAACGAAGGACTTACAAAACAGACCTCTATTTGGATGTCGGCTTCGTTCGTTCAGCTGACTGCTTTTATTTTTTGCCTTGCGGCGTGGTTTTTTACGGGGCGCGAAGGCTCTGTTTCGGCAATTTTTTCAATAGATAACAAATATATGCTTCTCGGCGGCGTTTTCGGCGCGCTTATAACATATACCGTTATAAGAAGTATGTCGGCTTTAGGCCCTGCGCAAGCCGTTATGATAATTGTCACAGCCCAGCTCATAACCGCATATTTAATAGAGCTTTTCGGGCTTTTCGGCATAGACAAAACGCCCTTTAAATGGCAAAAGCTTTTGGGCGCGGCAATTACGGTAGCGGGAATTATTCTGTTTAAAGCCGATTTTAAAAAATAACGGCATCGGCACTTCAAAGCACAAAAATGGCTGAAAAAAGCCCGGACAGCAAAAAAACAGGAAAAGGGTAATTATTTGCTTTTTGCTATGAATTAATCTTAGGCATAAGAGGGTCGAACCGATACGGTTTTAAAACGCCCTCTTTTCGCCGTTACTTCGTCAAAAAGCCTCGCAAGGCGACAGCGTTGCTTCGTTTTTCCCTTGTACCGACAAAAATATGACATTTTAAAACTGCGAAGTACCCAAAAAGCTTTATTCTCCGCATCCTCGGGCGTTATTCTTCTTGCAATGCCCGTAAACGCCTTCTGCATCTCTGCAGATAAACACAAGCTCACCTCTCAAATATATAATCGCGATTTAATAAATCGTGATTTAATATTATTACAGCCGCTGTATTCAAAAAAATCAAGTCTTTTTAAAAAGCAAAAACCGCGGCGAAGAAAAACTCTTCGCCCCAGCTGTTTTGTTACAATATACCTTTATTAGCGCCGTTTATTCGGCAATTTGAGGTGTGCTGCTTTCTTTTTCTCTTTCTTCTCTCTGCCTGTCGCGCTCGTCGCTTATCATTTGTCTTATAGCGGCGGGCATTCTTTTAAAGTCGTCTCTTGAAAGACCCTTTGTTTCAATTGCGGGCAAAAACGTTACATAAATCGTGCCGGGAACAACATTGCCCGTTGCTTCAAGGCGCTCACGCGTGCCCTCGATAAGCACGGGAACGACCTTTGCGCCCGTTTCCATTGCTATTTTCATAGCGCCGCCCTTAAACACGCCGAGCTGTCCGTCTTTAGAGCGCGTGCCCTCGGGGAATATTACCATACTTCTGCCGTTTTTGACAAGCTCGATAGCCTCTTGAAGTGAGCCGTGCGCCGCACGCTTGTTTTTTCTGTCGATAAACACGCAGTCCATAAGCCACATCCATTTGTGAACTATCGGGAGCTTTTGCGCTTCTTTTTTTGATATGAACGCGCAGGGCTTCGGAGTGTTGAGTATAACTGCCGGAAAGTCGAAAACGCCGCTGTGGTTCGGCGTATAAATTATCGGCTCGTTTTCGGGGATATTTTCGATTCCCTTTACAACAAACTTAATACCCGCCATATCCATAAGCGGATTGAGCCACTTATAAAGCGCGGCGTCAACAAACGGCTTGTACTCGTTCCAATCACCGTTTTCTTTAAGCTTTATGCCCTTTTTAAGCTCGGGGTTTAAAGCCACAAGCGAAGTAACGAATTTTGTCATCCATCTTACTGTCAGCAATGATTTCATAAAAAATCCTCAAATCCTTTTACTTTCTGAAATTACCCTTTTAAAAAGTCCGCAAATCAAAACAGGGTTACTGCTGATATTTTACCACGCTAACGGCAAATTTCAAGTAAAATCGCAAAATATTTACGGATTTCTTGATTGAGGGCACACATTATGCTAATATAAAAAATACAGATATTCAGAAAGCGAGGTCGGAACGAATGAAATACGATTTTTCTTCGCCGTTAATAAAAGCCGAAGGCAAAAGCGCTTCACGCGCGGCGCGGCTTTTTTATAAAGAGCTTGTTTTAAGAGGTCTTAACGAAAAAGAGCCGCTAAACCCGAATGCATCGGTCGAATTTTTGATTTCGGATGACGAAAGGCTTGAAACCCCGGACTGCTATTTCTTGGAGCAGGACGGCACATCTCTCAAAATCTCGGCAAAAACCGTTCGCGGGCTTATTTTCGGCTACTCGCTTTTTTTAAGAAAATGCGAGTGTAAAGACGGAAAAATCACGCTTATAAAAAACATTTCGGGGCTTTATTCGCCCGACAAAAAAATACGCGGCCACCAGATAGGCTACCGCACATGCCCCAATACATACGACGCCTGGAGCTATAAGCAGTATTTCAGATATTATCTTGATATGGCGGCGTTCGGCTGCAACACCTGCGAGCATATTCCGTATGAAAGCACACATTCAGACAGAAACGCGCTTATGAAATACGACGAGGAGGATTTTCTCGTTATTGCCTCGCGCATGGCCGACGCAATAGATATGGACGTTTCGCTTTGGCACCCGAACTGCGGCGGCGAAACGGAAAACGAAGCCTTTGAAAGGCGAAAAAAGCTGTATTCGCGCGTGCCGCGAATAGACGCGGTTTTCCCGCCCGGCGGCGACCCGGGAAGCCTTCCCGCAGACGAATTTATAAAAAGAAGCGACCGCGTAGGAAAAATGCTTAAAGAGCTTCACCCGAAAGCGCAGATGTGGCCCTCGGCGCAGGCGCCGCACATATACGAAAACTGGGGCGAAGATTTTCTTTGTGAGCTTGAAAAATCGCACGGAGGAATAGACGGCGTTATTATGGGCCCAAACCACGCTTTTCCCATGCACGAATTAAGAAAACGCCTGCCTGCGCGCTTCCCGCTGCGGTTTTATCCCGATATAACGCATTGCGTAAGATGCGAATACCCCGTGCATTTTCTTGAGGACGACTGGCATTTTTCGTTTGCTTCGGCGCTCTCCCGCGAAAGCGTCTGCCCCAGACCTACAGAATTTGCGCTTTTGCACAGGCTGTTTTCGCCTTATACCGTCGGAAGCGTAAGCTATTCCGAGGGCGTTCACGACGACCTTAACAAAATGCTTTGGAGCGCGCTTGAATTTGACAAAGACTCAAACATAAGAGAAATCATTCTCGACTACGCGCGGTTTTTTATGTACGGCGCGGACCCCGAAAGGCTTTGCGACGCAATTTTTGCGCTTGAAAAAAACTGGGACTGCGACCCGCTTTTAAGCCCGTGCGCAGAAAATACATATAACGCTTTTTGCGCTCTTAAAAGCGATTATCCGAATCTTAATGAAAATTGGCGGTTTTTGCTTCTTTATTTCAGGGCGTGCTGCGACGAATACGTCTATAAAAAACGCCGCTTTGAAACAAAGCTTTTAAATGAAGCGTATGACGAGCTTTCTTTTATGAACATAAAAAAGGCAAAAGAAATTTTAAACGCGCCGCCCGAAAGCTTTGTAACATCACTCAGAAGCGAAATTTCGAGTCTCGGCAAAACGCTTTTTGAATATATCGGCATTCAACTTGACGTTGAACACTATCTTACAAACAGCTGGGAGCGCGGCGCAACGCTTGACACCGTTGACAATCCCGTAACCGACAGGCTGTGGCTTTCGGGGCGCATTTCTTATTGCGAAGCTCTCCCCGAAAACGAAAGAAACGCCTTTATAAAAAGGCTTCTTTCACGAAACAAAACGGATGCCGACGAAGTATACTTTTCGGTTGCGCTTCACGAGCTTAAATCGCTCGGCGTGCGCCAAAACGGCGAATTTTATATGAATTTTCAGGGCGATAACCCCAACGTCAACAACGGCTCTATACCGATGTCGATGTTAAAGGTCTATGACCACTATTCGTTTTCGGCGCGTTTCGGCGGCTTCCTTGAAGGAAAAGACTATATTCTTAAAATCAACTACAAATCAAAAAAAGCCGATTGCGTAAAGCACCACAAAATTACGGCGAACGGCACCGTTATTTACGACGGCGTTCGCTTCGGCGGCTCTCCAGACGCGCTTTTTGACCGCGAGCTTTCCGCGCCCGGCTTTGAAACGGCAAAATACCTTTTACCGTCGGGCGTTTTTAAAAACGGCACGCTTGAACTTAAAATAGAAGAGCCGCTTGTCGGTTTTGAACTTTGCGAGCTTTGGATAACAAAGAAAGAAAAAGACGACTCTTTTACCGTTTGAACGCCGCCTTGCGCCCGCATTTTTGTGCCTTGAGGGCAATTATTTTTCAATAGTTATTGAAAATTGACGCCGTTTTGTGCTATTATACAGAGTGGTTTATTTTAAAACCCATATTCAGTTTTATCTCGGGGGTCAATTATGACACAGATTCTTTGCAATAAATGCAAAAACGCCGTCCTTTCCGAAAGCGACGAGGGGTTTGTTTGCCCGTCGTGCAACGCGCACTTTTCAAAGGACGAAGAAAATCTTTTACTCGGAATACAGTTTTATAATAACGGCGACCTTGACTTATGCGAGGACGCTTTAATGAAGGCTCTTGTCAAAAACAGCCGCTCGGGTGAAGCGCTCGTTTACAAAGCGCTTTGCGACGCCGCGCGTTTTGACGAAGACGCACGTTCTTTTGGGGATACATACGAAAAACTGCTTTCTGCCGTTTCCTCTGCCGACGACAGTGCCGTGCCGGAGCTTATATCCGTTTGCGACGGCGAAATGAAAAAATACGAATTGCGTCTTACTGCGCTTCACGTCAAGGCGTTTAAGGACGCAGACGCCGAGGGCATAAAAAAAGAAGTCGAATTTATTTTAAGACTTCGCGACGAGGCGCTTTCGTTCAGAGCGGAGCTTACTCACATAGCCGAGGATTTTAACCTCAGAAACACTTCAAGGCTCACGCTTAACCTTTCAAAATGTTTTTATGTGTCGTATGAGCTTGCAAACGAAACGGGCGACGAAAAGCTTTCTAAAATCAAAGAAGATATTGCTTCGCACACGGTTTTTACGGGCATACTTTCAAACGACATTAAAAATCTTGAAATATATTACCGCTGTATCGTTATGTTCTTTGAAAAGAGCAAGGCGAAATACGACTTTCTTATGGAGAACGCCAAAAAGCTCGCTTATCTTAACGGCGCACTTGAAAGCGGCAAATATGTAAACGTTGCAAGCCCCGCCGCGGCTGCCGAAAAGCTCAAAGCGGCGGCATACGGCTTTTTTGAAGAAAGCCTTAAAGAGTATGATGACGAAAACGCCGACGCGCCCGCTGTTGTGCTGACGCTTCCCGAGCCGGAGGTTATTCCCGAAACCGCAGAAGCCGCAGAAACAAGCGAAGAAAGCAACGCGGAAGAAGCCGCCGCAGACGAATCTGCCGAGGAAGAAAACGGCGAAGAAGTTTCCGACGGCGAAGCGCCGAAAGCCGAAGAAACAGGCGCGCCCGAAGCCGAAACGGCCGAAAGCACAGAAGAAGCTTTCGGAGAATCTGCCGCAGAACCCGCCGATGAAACAGCCGAAGAACCTTGCAGAGAAGAGGCTGAAGAGCATTCCGAAGAGCCCGCCGAAGAAGAGACAGGTGCAGAACCCGAAGAAGAAAAGTATGAGGAAGCGGTAAAGGAAGAAACCGCCGAAGAAGCCGAAAAAGCGGCAGAAAGCACGGCAGAAGAAGCCCCGAATGCCGATGAATCCGACGAAGCGGACGGCACCGCCGTCAATACCGAAGAAACGCCCTCGCCTGCCGAGGCTATTGAAAACGCCGCCAAAAAGATGATGGACGAAATTTCGGAAGAAAGCGCAGGAATTATTGACGAAATTAAATCTGAGCCTGTTGACATATCGTCAAACAGCCTTGCCGAGCGCATTAAAAAGCGCGGCAACACACCGCCTATGCCCGAAAACGTCGGCGAAAGCGCCGCAGAGGACGCAATAGTCGAAATTACCGAGCAGGAAACTGTCGAAGTTACCGAAATTACGGAAGAAATTAAAGAAGAACCGAACGAAAGCCCTGCAGAACCTACGGCAGAAGAAAGTGCGGAAGAATACAAAACAACGCTTAAACCGAAAAAGAAAAAGAAACATATCGGTCTTATTGTTTTTATCGTTGCAATTCTTGCCGTTCTTGCATTTTTGGGCTACAAATACGTTCCCGGTATGATTTCCGAAAGCAAATACAAAGCCGCCGCAACGCTTCTTGAAGACAAAAAATTCAGCGATGCGGAACAGGCGTTCTTAGCTCTCGGAGAGTACAAGGATTCACACGACAAAGCGCTTGAATGTAAATATATGAGAGCCGACGCGCTTCAGCAGGAGGACGATTATTCTGCCGCGGCAGAAATATTCGCTTCGCTCGGCGAATATAAAGACGCCGTTACACGCGTGCTTTCATGCAAATACGAAACAGCCGTAAAAACGCTTAACGACGGCAATTTTGACGACGCGGCGCGCCTTTTTGAAGAAATAAAGGACTACAACAACAGCGCGGATATGACAAAAGAGTGTTCTTATAAAAAGGCTCTTTCGCTTACCGAAAACAAAAAATATACCGACGCCGTAGAAATTCTTTCGTCTTTAAAAGATTATTCGGATGCCCCGGAAAAGCTTAACGAAGCGAAATATCTTTATGTAACCGAGCACAATTCAAAGGACGATAAAACAACGGTTTCTTACATAAACGAGCTGGCAAAAGCAAAATACCGCAACTCGCAGGACCTTAAAACAAAGCTTTTGGGCGCAGAAGACGCAAACACCTTAAAGCTTGCCGTAAACACCTCCGAAGACGACCTTTCAACGGCTCTTACAACCGCTTCGCATACAGAGCAGCTTTATTTCCACATAATAGGCGGCTCGGATTATTACGGCAAAAACATTACGCTTAGTTTCACCACTCAATACGGCTTTACGCAGACAAGCACGGTTGTTCTTTCAAAAGATGAAAGCGACAGTTTTATGACCTATCCCTCTTCATCAACGAAAAACTATACCGTCGTCTTTTCAGCAACCGCCGAAGACGGCACCGTTCTCGGCACTGTAAACTTTACCGTTTCTTAAAAGATTTAAAAATAATAACATGCCAAAGGGGCTGTAAAACGCGTGTTTTACAGCCCCTTTGTTAAGTCTTATGAGTTTTTAAAGCCTTCGTTACGGTGTAACTGCTTCCGAAAGCTCCGTAAGACCTCTTGAAATGTCGCTTACTATATCGCCCGCAACGCCGTTTTTGCCGCTTTCGGACACGTCTGAAACCTTTCCGTCATTTTCGTTAGGAAGCATTGTCGTGCTTTGCGAAGCCGCCGGTGTGCTTGTGCGGGTCGAATCGTCGGTTGTGTTTTTGTCGCCGCAGGCAGTAAATGCGACTGCAAGCAAGCAGGTAAGAATAAGAGCTGTGCATATCGCGATAATTTTTTTCATTGATTCTCACATCCTTTCGTCAGGAAGCGGGATTTACCCTTCGTTCCCACATTATTTTCTGCATATATCACCGTTTTATTCACAGTCTATTTTGTAAGAACGCCGCCGTCGTAATAAAGAAGAATAAGAATATCCTTTTCTTCGCCCGTGTCGGGGTCAAGAAATACAAGAAGCTCTGTGCCGTCCTGTGCCTTGCAGTGATATTCATAAACGAAATTTTCTGTTTTAAAATCTGTCGGTATAACGGCAAGCCTTTCGTTTTTTATTGAAAGCTCGCTGTTTAAAAGCTTTTCGCCGTCTTTTAAAGTCAGCTTTCTTTCTTTATCTATGCTTCTGTTTTTGTGGTTCATAATATAGCCTGTCGACTCAAAGCCCGTAACACTTCCGTCGCCCAAAGAAACGCTGACCTTTATTAAGTCGGTATAATAAGTTATTTCGTCCTCATAATAGGCAAAATTCACGGTGCATATGCCGTCAGCCGATGCATAATACGTCTCTCTTACGTTTCTGTAGCCCTTTGATTCAAGGTAATCGGAAGCGATTTTCACAGCGTCCTCATTAGAAAGCTTGCTTTCGCCCGCATATTTCGACGAAAGCACATACGACGTTATGCCGCCTTTTTTCGTCAGTGAAACGGTATATGACGTGTTATAGAACGTGTAGCACGGCAAACTGCCGTCGCACTCGCTCAAAAAATACAGCTCGTCGCCCGAAACGCCCAAAAACTCTGCGGCTTTTCTTTGCGCCTCAGCTTTGCTGACTTCTTTAACGCCTTCAAGAAGCGCGGCACTGCCGTTTTCAAGGTGGTCCGAATACGGCCCGTCATAAATAAGCGTGGGGTAATCGTCCATTACCTGCTCTGTATCCTCAAGCTCCGAGCCGAAATAAAGCATATTGCTGTCGCCCTCGCTTGAAAGAGTTGTTTTCACCTGTTCAAAATCAAGTCCGCCGTTTTGTTTTTCGTCGATTAAATAATTGATTCTGTCACTTATTACCGAGGCGTATTCTTTAAGCTTATAAAGCTTTTCAAGCTCTTCGCCCTCTATTTTTTCGCCCGACGCCGTTTTTTTGCTCAAAGCGGCTGTGTATTCGCCCGTCTGCGAAAGAAATTTATAAATATCCGAAAGCTCCGCCTTGCCGTCGGTAATTTCGGACAGCGCCGCTTTTGCCGCCGAGGTTGCAAGCCGCACCTCGTTAGAAAGCTCTGCCATCATGGGCGCCGTGCTGACATACACGCTTTTGTCAAGATTAAGGCTTATTTCGTCCATATACGTTCCGAACTCGGTAAGCGCGCGTTCTTTTGAAGCGTTAAGCTCTCTTTTTGCCGCCGTAAGCTTGGCGGCGTTCACTGCGCCCCAAATAAAAAGCACGGCAACACATACCGAAAGATAGCTTATAACCCTTATTTTATTTCTTCTGCTCATAAATTCACAATCCTTTAAATCGTTGCCGATGTCAATAAAGTCGAACCGAAAAGGGTTCTGCTCTATTAATCTTTCAAAATTGCCGCAAATTATGCAGAATTTATGAAATCCGCAATCCGCGATTTTGTATTTGGGCATAAAAGAGGCAAAACAAAAAATTCACTAATAATTAACCGTAATTTTACAATAAAAGTTACTTTTAACCATTTACAAAAACCTTGCTTTTGTTATATAATATAGTTTGAAAATTTGTAGATGTTTTAGGCCGAGAAAGTCTGTAAAAGCGCTCTCTTTCGCCTATTATTCGGAGGCTTCGTCTTGACACTGTATTTTGACAACAGCGCTACAACAAAACCCTGCACTGAAGCTGTCCTCGCCGCAAAAAAAGCCATGGAGGAATGCTGGGGCAACCCCTCGTCGCTTCACTTTATGGGCCGCGAGGCACAATCTCTTCTTAAAGACGCAAAAAAGCAAGTTGCCGCTCTCTTAAAATGCCGCGAAGATAATTTTTTCTTCACGCCGTCGGGCACATGCGCCAACAACACGGCGATTTTCGGCGCTTACGAAAAGCTAAAAAAACAGGGCAACCGCATCGTAACGACCGCGTTTGAGCATCCGAGCGTTTCGGAGCCTTTAAAGCTTCTCGAAAAAAAGGGCGTTGAAATAGTAAGAATTGCCCCCGACAAAAGCGGCATTATAAACGAGGACGAGCTTTTGTCGGCAATTAATGCCGACACAATACTTGTTTCGTGTATGGCTGTTAACAACGAGGTCGGAACAGTCACTCCGCTGAAGCACGTTTCCTCTGCGATAAAACGCGCCGGCGCGCCCGCTCTTTTTCATTCGGACTGCGTTCAGGCGTTCGGCAAAATCGACGTTTCGTCAAGGGCGTTCTGCGCAGACATAATCACCGTGAGCGCGCATAAAATTCACGGTCTTAAAGGCTCGGGCGGCATCTTTCTTCGCGATAAGAACATCATAAAACCCTACATTCTCGGCGGCGGTCAGGAAAAGGGCGTTTTTTCGGGAACAGAAGCTATGCCCGCAATAGCGGCTTTCGGCGCGGCGGCAAAGGCCGTCGGAAATATTGAAGAAAACTATAAAAAGCTTTCTTCACTGCGCGACGGATTTTTAAATTCTTTAAAATACGACAGCCGCATCATTATCAATTCGCCCGAAAGCGCAATTCCCTACATCATCAATCTTTCCGTCAAGGGGCTTCCGAGCCAGCCGACGGTAAACTTTATGAGCGAAAAAGGCATTTGCATTTCGGCAGGGTCCGCGTGCAAAACGGGTCACAGAAGTACGGTGCTGACTTCTATGGGGCTTCCGCCCGAAATTATAGACAGCGCCGTAAGAATAAGCCTTTCGCGCTTTACTGCGCCCGAAGAAATTGACGCGCTGTCGAAAGCATTCTCGGAGTGCTCTTCAAAATACGGAAAATGAAAGAGGACGAAATGAAAGAAATTATACTTATAAAAGACGGCGAGCTTGCCCTTAAAGGGCTTAACAGAGCCACATTTGAAGATATGCTCGTCAAAAATATCCGCCGAAGGCTCAACCGCTTCGGCAAATTTGAATATAAAAAATCGCAATCCACAATCACTATAGAGCCCAAAGACGAAAGCACCGACCTTGAGGGCGCGGTTGACGAAATCTCTCGCGTGTTCGGCATTGCGGGCTTTTCGCGCGCGGCGGTAGCCGAAAAAAATATGGACGATATTTTAGAGCTTGCCCCGAAATATCTTGAAAATGACCTTTTAAACATAAAAAAATTCAAGGTCGAAGCAAAACGCTCCGACAAAAGGTTCCCCTATACCTCGCCCGAAATTTCGGCTTTAATGGGCGAAAAGCTTTTAGAAGCCTTTCCGCATCTTTCTGTAGACGTTCATTCGCCCGAAATAACCGTAACCGTTGAAATACGCGACAGAGCGTATATACGCGGCAACCAGCTAAAAGGCGCGGGCGGTATGCCCGTCGGCTCGTCGGGCAAAGCGGGGCTTCTTATCTCGGGCGGAATAGACAGCCCCGTTTCGGGCTATATGATGGCAAAGCGCGGGGTTGAGCTTACCGCAATACACTTTGCGTCGCCCCCCTACACTTCAAAAATGGCAGAGGACAAGGTTCACGAGCTTTTAAGAAGAGTTGCGCGCTACAGCGGCAGAATAACGCTTTATACCGTGCCGTTCACAGAAATTCAGGAGCAAATTCGCGACAACTGCCCCGAAGACTTTTTCACCCTTGTTATGCGCCGCTTTATGATGAGAATTGCAAGCGAAATCGCAAAAAAATGCGGTTGTCTTGCGCTTATCACGGGCGAAAGCGTGGCGCAGGTGGCAAGCCAGACGCTTTCGGCGCTTTTGTGCACCGACGACGCAGCCGCGCTTCCCGTTATGCGCCCGTGCATAGGCATGGATAAGGAAGAAATAATAACAATAGCGCGAAAAATAGATACGTTTGAAACGTCTATTCAGCCGTTTGAGGACTGCTGCACGGTATTCACCCCAAAGCACCCAAAAACAAAGCCCACGCTTGACGATGTTAAAGCCGCCGAAAGCGGACTTGACATAAAAGCTCTTACAGAAAGAGCCGTTCTTAATACAGAAAAAATATTTATTAATGCGGAAGGCGTTATGAATGACTGAAAACGAGCTTTTCTTTTCGGCGAAAGAAGCTGTAAAGACACTTGAAAATCACAAAAAAACGCTTGCTCTTGCAGAGTCCTGCACGGGCGGCCTTGTAAGCAAGCTTATAACCGATGTAAGCGGCGCTTCGGCGGTTTACGAGGGCGGCGTGTGCTCTTATTCAAACAGCGTTAAAATGAAAATCCTCGGCGTAAAAGAAGAAACACTTCGCACTTTCGGCGCGGTAAGCGAAAACACTGCGCGCGAAATGTCGCAGGGCGTAAGAAAAGCCCTCGGCGCAGATATAGGCGTGGGCATAACGGGCATTGCGGGTCCGCTTTCTGACGGAACAAACAAGCCCGTGGGTCTTATATACATTTCGGTATGCTCCGAAAAATTTGAAAAGACGGTTGAATTAAAAAACAACTTTACAGAAAACGTCAGAGAACAAAACAGGCTTTCGGCGGCAAAAACCGCCCTTGACCTTATTTCGGAAGATGAGTTATATGAGTAAAAAACGAAAAGCCCCGAAAACGGGCGATATGGTGCATTTCAAAGACTTTGAAGACACGGTTTTGAGAAGCGACGAAACGCAGAAAAACGAATATGTGAAAAACCAAAAAAAGCTTCGGCGCATAAAGACGGCAAGGATTGTGCTTTGCGCCGTGGCTGTGGCGACGCTTTTAGTCTCGGGAACGTTTCTTGCAAAGCGCGGCATTGAAAAATACCTCGTCATAAAGCAGGAGGAGGACAAAAAGTACACTCTTTCAAACGACGTTATAAAAGAGCTTGACAATATGTCCGAAGAAGAGGCGTGGGCTTATCTTTTCAAGCAGTACCCCGACCTTATGAACGTCCAGTTCCCGCCGGGAATAAACTATGAATACGCGCTTCAGTACGCGCAAAATCCGCAGATGTTCGGCTACATCAAAATCGACGGAACAAAAATAGATTATCCCGTTGCAAAGGCCGAAAACAACAAATATTATCTTACCCACGATTTTTACGGCAATTCGACAAGCTACGGCGCAATTTTCGCTTCGCACATCGACACCGCGTCGCCGCTCCCGCGAAACACATTGCTTTACGGTCACAACATGAAAGACGGCTCGCGTTTTGCCGCTCTTACAAACTACAAATCGCTTGACTATTTTAAAAATCATCCCGTTATCGAATTTAACACGCTTTTTGACAAGCACAAATGGAAAATATATGCCGTAATAATCACAAACGGCAATATTGACGGCGATAACGGTTACTTTTTCGATTTCACGTTTGACAACTGCTCGGACACATGCTTTGCGGAGTATATCGAAGAGGTTGACAAACGAAAGCTTTACAACACGGGCGTTGACCTTCGCCCCGACGACAAGCTTTTAACGCTTTGCACATGCTCTTACGAGTTCAAAAACGCAAGGCTCATAGTTATTGCAAGAATGGTGCGCGACGGCGAATCGGACGAAGTGGATACGTCCCTTGCCGCATACAAAAGCACTCCCGTTAAATATCCTTCGGCTTATTACAGCAACCCTGCAAAGAACCCGTACAAGGACGATAAAAAATGGTATCTTTATTAAATTTCAGAGGTGTGAAAAATGAAAATTAAAGCCTTCTCGTTTGAGCGGGACAGTCTCGCCTTCGCAGATATAAAAAGTGAAGTTTCAAAAAGGCTTACCGACGAAGCTGTCTTTTTTGAAAGCTTTAAAGACCCGAATGCGCTTTTTAACGCGCTTTCGGACGCGCTTTCAAAGGCAAACGCCATTCTTTTGGGCGTGGAGCCTCAGCTGTATTTAAAATTCAAGCCGATAATAATAAAAGCCTTCAACTTTACGCCCGCATACAGCGAAAAAATAGAAGAACGTATAGGCGACAAAGTGACGGACGAAAAGCTTTTAAAGGCGCATCTTCTCGTGCCGAACGAAAGCACCGAGCTTATTACTTCGACGGGGCTTTACAGCGGCTTTTACGTTGCTTCAAACGGTCAGTACATTATGGTCTTTCCGCTTGAAGAAACAGCGGTCAAAGAGATTTTTGATGCCGCCGCCCTTCCCTTCATAAAAACCGAAAACCGCGAAGAGCTTTTAAGCTCTCTCGTTGAAAACGGCGCTTCCAAAAAAGGCGAAGAGCTTGTTAAAAAGCTTATTGACAACGGACTTAAGCTTGCAGTTTCCTCCACCCCCGCCGCCGCTCTTTTTAAAGACGATATAAGAGCCTGCGAGGGCTATGAAAACAACGTATTTTTCACACCGTTTGTCAACGACTCGGGCGCGGGCGACAGAAAAGAATATGCCGCAGAGCTTGCTAAAGGCGCTATGGAGCTTCGCTCCGCCGACATCGGCGCGGCTGTTTCAAACATATTCCGCGAGAAAGACGGCGACGAAATAAAAGGCTATTATGCTTTTATAAGCGTTGCGACAGGCGAAAAGGCGGTTATCCGCCGACTTATTGCAGACGGCGACGAAAACGTTGAAAATCTTGTGGTTGAAGCCACGGCAGAGCTTTATTCGCTTATAGAAAAATATACCGACGAGCTTATTTTCAAAAAGCAGGCGTCCGAAGAAGAAAAAAAGAAATACGAAGCGGCTCAGATAGAAGCCGAATACAAAGCGGACGAACGTCCCTCGGCTGCTCTCGGCAAAAAAGGAACAATAATAGCCGTTGCGGCTCTTGCGGCGGCAGTCGTAATCTGCATAATACTCGGCTTTAAGTTCGGCGGATATTTTGTAAGCCCCTCTCAAGACCCCGAAGAAAGCGGACTTCAAAGCAACCCCAACATAAGTGTGACAAACCCGTCTGAGAATGTGCCCTCAAGCATATTAAACGACGAGACCGAGAGTATGTCGGTATTCACATCGGAAAGCGACACAACCTCTATTTTTGACGTTCCGAGAACGGTTTCGGCAATCGAAAACAACGACGACCGCAATACTTACAGACCGTCTCCCGAGACGACCAAACGCCGCGAAACAACGACCTCTGCGCCGAAAACCACGGCAAAAGCACCCGAAAAAACAGAGCCTACAAAAACTCCCGAAACAAAAGCGCCCGAGACAGAAGCCCCCGAAACAGAAGCTCCTGTCGAAAGCACGCCCATAGAAGAGCCTGCAGGCGACGAATAAAACTACCCCTTAAAGGAGGAGAATATATATGGCAATTCTTATCACAGGCGGTGCCGGTTACATCGGCTCGCACACGGCGGTCGAGCTTTTGAACGCCGGCAAAGAAGTAGTTATTCTTGACAACTTTTACAACAGCTGCCGCGAGGTTCTTTCAAGAATAAAAGAGCTTTCGGGCGGCAAGGACTTTAAGTTTTACGAATGCGACATTCGCGACAGAAAAGGCCTTGACAAGGTTTTCAAGGAAAATGACATTGAGGCTGTAATTCATTTTGCAGGTCTTAAAGCAGTCGGCGAATCGTGCAAAATTCCGCTTTTATATTATGAAAATAACATCGGCGGCACGGTTACTCTTTGCGAAGCTATGGCAGAGGGTGGCTGCAAAACAATCGTTTTCAGCTCGTCCGCCACGGTTTACGGCGAGCACAATGTTTCGCCGCTTAAAGAGGATATGAAAACCGGCGGCACAACAAATCCTTACGGCACAACAAAGCTCTTTATAGAGCAGATTCTTACAGACGCCGCAAAGGCAGACCCCGAATGGAGCGTTTGCATTCTTCGTTATTTCAATCCGCTCGGTGCGCACAAAAGCGGCAGAATCGGCGAAAACCCCAACGGAATACCGAACAATCTTATGCCCTATATCACACAGGTTGCAGTCGGCAGGCTTAAATACCTTCACGTTTACGGCAACGATTACGACACACCCGACGGAACGGGCGTGCGCGACTATATTCACGTTGTTGACCTTGCAAAGGGTCACATAAAAGCCGTCGACAAAGCGCTTTCAACAAAGGGCGTAAACATCTATAACCTCGGCACGGGCAGAGGCTACAGCGTGCTTGAAGTCGTAAAAGCGTTTGAAAAGGCTTCGGGAATAACCATTCCTTATAAAATCGAAGCACGCCGCCCCGGCGACATTGCCACATGCTATTCCGACCCATCAAAGGCAGAAAAAGAGCTCGGCTGGAAAGCGGAGCTCGGCATTGAAGAGATGTGCGCCGACTCTTACAGATGGCAGCACAACAACCCCAACGGTTACGAGGCTTGATTAATTTGCAGTTTGTTCCCTTTAACTCGCGCGATAAAGCGCACAAATCAATATTCGGAAGTACAGCCGCCGGAGAAATCCTGCGGCTTTCGGTCTGTATGCCGCGCTCGTTTTCGTGCAGCGCAGTTACGCTTCTTTTAAGAAAAGACGGCGGCGAATACACTAAAAAGCCGCTTTATTGGTGCTCTCACAATGGCGACGTCGAATATTGGGACATTTCGTTTTCGTTTGAAGAAGCGGGGCTTTATTTTTACCGTTTTTCATACGAAACGCCGTTCGGCACGGGAAACATCTTTTTAAAAAGCGGCGGCTGCGGCGAATTTTCGCCGAGCGGCAAAGAGTGGCAGCAGACCGTATATAAAAAAGACTTTAAAACGCCCGACTGCTTTAAGGGCGGAATAATGTATCAGATTTTTCCCGACAGATTTTACTTTTCGGGCGAAAAGAAAAAGAATGTTCCCGCCGACAGAATTTTGCACACCGATTTTTCCGATATTCCCTTTTACAAGCCCGACAAAAACGGAAAAATTTTGAATAACGACTATTTCGGCGGCGATTTTCGCGGCATAACCGAAAAGCTGCCGTATATTAAAAGCCTCGGCGTGACGGTTATTTATCTTAACCCCGTATTTGAAGCGCATTCAAACCACCGCTACAACACAGCCGACTATAAAAACACCGACCCGCTTTTGGGCACAAAAGAAGAGCTTGAAGAGCTTGTTAAAAAAGCCGACGAGTATTCGATAAAAATTATCCTCGACGGCGTTTTCAGCCACACAGGCTCCGACAGCGTTTATTTTAACCGCGAAAAACGCTACGGCGACGGCGGCGCATATAACGACCCGCTTTCACCTTATCGCGAGTGGTATAATTTTAAAGACGACGGCACATATGACTGCTGGTGGGGCATTGACACTCTCCCCGAAACCGACGAAGAAAACGACGTCTTTATTGATTTTATCACTGGCGAAAACGGCGTAACAAACAGTATGCTTGACATAGGCGTTGCGGGCTTCAGGCTCGACGTTGCCGACGAGCTTCCCGATAAATTTCTTGACGCGCTTTATTCCTCTTTAAAAAAACGCAATCCTCAAAGCTTTGTTTTGGGCGAGGTGTGGGAGGACGCGTCTAACAAAATCAGCCACGGCGGCAGGCGCAGATACCTTCTCGGCGGTCAGCTTGACAGCGTAATGAACTATCCGTTCTCGGCGGCGATACTTTCATTTATGCGCTACGGCGTTGCCGAAAGCTTTATGGAAAGCGTCGTTACAATATGCGAAAACTATCCAAAACCCGTTCTTGACTGTCTTATGAATCACCTCGGCACTCACGACACCGCGCGCATACTTTCGCGCCTTGCTTCGCCCGAGCTTGAAACGAAGCCGCGCGATATACAGGCTTCTCATAAGCTTTCACCCGAAGAGTATTCGCACGCAAAAACTCTTTTAAAAACGGCAGCTGTGCTTCAATACACGCTCCCCGGCTTTCCGTCGGTATATTACGGCGACGAAGCGGGTATGACGGGCGGCTCCGACCCGTTCAACAGGGCGTTTTTTCCGTGGGGTAACGAGGATAAAGAGCTTACCGAATGGTTTATAAAGCTCGGCAAAATACGCCTTTCGCACCCCGCTTTTAAAACGGGTGAATTTGTTCCGTTTTCTGCCATGCTTTCGTGCGTGGCATATAAAAGAGTGAGTGACGGCGGCTCAGTTTTTGTAATTGCAAACCGCAATCCGCACGAAATAGATTATTATTTGCCCGACGGCTTCAAGAATAAAAAGGAGCTTATTACAGGCGCATATTCTTCGGATTTCATTAAAATTCCGCCGTTCGGCGCGGCAATTCTCACAGATGTTGAATGCAATATTTATTAAAATTGCATAATATCTTTTGCTTTTAAAATATGATAGTATATATTCAGAAAAATTAGGGGGTAATTTTTTTGAAGAAGATACTGTCATTATTTTTATCCGTTGTTTTGCTTTTTTCGCTCTCTGTACCGGCATTTTCGGCAAGCGAGTGCAATTGCCAAGAGCCGCCGATAATATATGTTGCCGCGCTCGGCAGTGCAAAAATCATTAAGGACGCCGGCACAGAAAACGAACGCATACTCTTCAGACCCGACACAGGCGACGTTATAAAACGCTTTTCGCCCGTTATTGCCGCCGCAGGAAGCCTAATACTCACAAAAGATTACGATGCTTTCGGCGACGTGCTTATTGACTGCGTTAACGATGTTTTCGGCGACCTTACGCTCGACGGCAACGGTAACTCGAAGCCGAATGTAACATCTCCCGAAGCTGTTCCCGAGGGCAGCGAACACGGGCTTCACACAAGCTATTATTTCGGCTATGATTTCAGGCTTGACCCCGTAGAAAACGCCGAAAAGCTTCACAAATTCATCTGCGAAGTCAAAAAGCTTACAAATCACTCAACAGTCCGTTTCAGAGCGTCAAGCATGGGCGGCGTTGTCGCGCTTTCGTATATGCGCCTTTTCGGCACAAGCGATATTGAAGCAGTCATCTTCCAATGCTGTCCGCTTTTGGGCACGGCTGTTGCGGGCGAGCTTTTTTGCGGCAAGGTTCAGATAGACAAAGACGCGCTTTTGCGCTACGGCGAGGGCGCTTTGCCGTCGCTTGATTCGGACTTTTTCGGCGGCGTTTTGTATGCGCTTCTTGAGGCGCTTGACGCTGCGGGTGTTCTTAACGGACTTGTAAATATAGCCGACGACCTTGTTTTGCACTTAAAAGACAGAGTTTACAACGAGTGCCTTATTCCGATATTCTCTACTCTTCCCGGAATATGGAGTTTTGTGCCCGATGAATATTATGAAGAAGCAAAAAGCTTTATGAAGCTTGACCCGGCTTTGCAAAGCGGACTTATTAAAAAGCTTGATTTTTACCACTACGAGGTTCAGTCAAAGGCAAAAGAGCTTTTTGAAAATGCAAAGCGCACCACAAATCTTTATATTCTTGCCGGCTACAACATGCAAAGAACGCCGCTTGTCACGGCATATATGAACACGTCCGACGGCACCGTAGACACAACATACGCTTCGTGCGGCGCTGTTTGCGCGCCCTTGGGTGAAGAGCTCCCGAAAGACTATGTTCAGGCGCGCTTCCCCGATAAAAACTACATTTCACCCGACAGAATGATTGACGCTTCAACCTGTCTTTTGCCCGAGAGCACGTTTTTTGTAAAAGATATGCTTCACTGCAAGTGCCACGACGGCCACGCAGAGCTTTACAGGCTGATGTTTTCGAGCAAAGAGCAGTTCACTGTTTTTGACTATCCCGAATATCCGCAGTTTTTACAAAACGACACGGTAAACAAAAAGTTCCGCCCCGTTGAATACAGCGGCTCGCCCTTAAACGCTGCATTTAATTATTTCACGGCAATGCCGTCGTTTTTGAATTTTGTAAAGCTTATCACAGCGCTTCTTAAAACGTTTACGGCAGTAAAATAAGAATGAACTAAAAATGAGATGCTGCGTTTTTCACAGCATCTCATTTCTATTTATTGCTTTTATCGCAGTTAAAACAGTTGCCTCTGCAGCCGCCGCAGCTCTTGCCGTTTTTCTTTTTTCGGACGATAAAAATTATCGCCGCCGAAAGCGCCGCCGCAATTGCGGCAAGCACAATTATGTCGGGCGCGCTCACAGTGCAAGCCTCGCTATGCTGTAAGCTATGAACGCCACAACCCATGCAATTGCACACTGCGAAAACACAACCGCAACCGTTTGAAGCCTTGACGAAAGCTCACGCTTGATTGTTGCGACAGCCGCAATACACGGCGTATAAAGAAGCGTGAAGGCAAGCATTGAAACAGCCGAAGCCGTGCCGAACGTTGCCGAAAGCGCCGCGGGGAGTCCCGATGTGCCGGTTCCCATAAGCACGCCCAGAGTGCTGACAACCGCCTCTTTCGCAGAAAAGCCCGCAACAAGCGACGTTGCCACACGCCAATCGTCAAAGCCGAGCGGACGGAATATGGGCGCTATCAGCTTGCCGAGAGCGGCAAGCAGACTTTGCTCGCTGTTTTCAACATAATTGAGCTTTCCGTCAAACGCCCCGAGGAACCATATAATTACCGTTGCGACGAATATGACCGTGAATGCTTTTTGCAAAAAGTCCTTTGCCTTTTCCCACATCAAAAGCACCACGCTTTTAGCAGAGGGCAGACGGTAGTTTGGAAGCTCCATAACAAACGGCACGGGTTTTCCTTTGAACAACGTTTTGTTAAGCACAAGCGACACAAGTATTCCGACAAACATTCCGCCGAAATAAAGCGCAAACATAACAAGCGGTTTATAATTTTCAAAAAACGCCGCGGTGAATACCGTGTATATCGGAATTTTTGCCGAACAGCTCATAAACGGCGTAAGAAGTATTGTCATTTTTCTGTCGCGTTCGCTTGAAAGCGTTCTTGTAGCCATAATGGCAGGCACAGAGCAGCCGAAGCCTATTACCATCGGCACAAAGCTTCTGCCGGAAAGCCCGATTTTTCTTAAAAGCTTGTCCATAACAAACGCAACGCGCGCCATATATCCTGTATCCTCAAGTACGGACAAAAAGAAGAATAGTACGACAATCACGGGCAAAAACGACAGCACACTGCCAATCCCCGCAAAAATGCCGTCTATAACAAGGCTGTGAACAACGGGATTTATGCCGTAACTTGTAAGCGCCCTGTCCGCAAGAGAAGTGAGCGCGTCTATTCCCAGTGAAAGCAAATCCGAAAGGCCTGCGCCGATGACGTTGAACGTAAGAAAAAATATAAGAAGCATTACGCCGAAAAACAGCGGTATAGCCGCATATTTGTTTGTAAGCACCTTGTCTATTTTTTCACTGCGAAGCTTTTCGCGGCTTTTTTGGCACTTCACAACCGACTGACTGCAAACATCGCAAATGAACGAATAACGCATATCCGCAAGCGCGGCGTTACGGTCAAGCCCGCGCTCGGACTCCATCTCTACAACAGAGTGTTCAATAAGCTCAAGCTCGTTTTCGCTGAGACCCAGTGAAGCCACAAACTCTTTATCGTCGCCCTCAATAGCCTTTATGGCGGCATAGCGCGGCGAAACGCCGATTTCCTTTGCGTGGTCCTCTATTTGGTGCGACACCGCGTGAATACAGCGGTGAACAGGTCCGGGGCGGCAAAAATCAAGCTTTTCGGGCATTATTTTCTTTTTCGCCGTTTCAACCGCCGTTGTAATAAGCTCGCTTATACCGTCGCCTTTTGCCGCCGATATAGGAACAACCGGCACGCCCATAAGCTGTGAAAACTTTTCAATATCTACGCTTCCGCCGTTTGAACGAACCTCGTCCATCATATTAAGCGCTATTACCGTGGGCACCCTAAGCTCCATAAGCTGAAGCGTTAAATAAAGGTTTCTTTCTATGTTGGTGGCGTCCACTATATTTATTATTCCGTCGGGCTTTTCGTTAAGAATAAAATCGCGCGTTACAATCTCTTCCGTTGAATACGGCCTTATTGAATAAATTCCGGGCAAATCCACAACAGATACGTCTTTAACGCCTTTTACTGTGCCTGTTTTTTGGTCTACGGTTACTCCGGGAAAGTTTCCGACGTGCTGATTTGACCCCGTAAGCGCATTAAACAGCGTTGTTTTTCCGCAATTTTGATTTCCCGCAAGGGCAAGAATCATATTATTTGCCCTCCCTTATTTCGATGTTTGCCGCATCGCTTTTTCTTATTGTAAGCGAATAACCGCGCACGCTGATTTCTATGGGGTCGCCGAGAGGCGCCGCCTTTACAACCGTCACGGCGGTGCCGGGTATAAGCCCCATGTCAAGAAGCCGCAGTCTCAAAGCGCCCTCGCCGCCAACGGCAGTGATTTCGGCTTCGTTTCCTATTTTAAGTTCATCAAGTGTCATAATTAACCGTCCTTCGACAAATATACGCACAAAATGTTAACACGGGCTAACTGTTTTGTCAATAAAAAAACTCAAAAAAACGGCGCAGTCTTATAAGTACTTCAAACCCGAAATAACGCAAAAAACAGCCGCAAGCGGCGCTTTTTCGGGCGCTTTTTGCGGCTGAGTGTTTATAAATTAAGTTATTTTCTTTTAACAAGTCTGCCCTTGTGGGTGGGCTCAACTATCGGGGGAACAAGCACAACCGCTTTTCTTGCAAGCGACATAAACTTTTCTGTAAGCTCGCCTTTGGGAAGAAGCTCGTTAAGCGACACAAGCAGTGTGCGCGCAATATCTTCGACCGCGGGGGTTGAGGTCGGTTTGATTTTTACAAACGAGTCGCCTTTAAAGCTAAAGTCAAGACGGCGCTTTGCAATAGTGGTAACGGGGCGAATATCAATTCTTAAATCGTCGTCGCCCGTCCACTGAGCGGAGCAGCAAACAGTGTAGTCAATGCCGCCGAGGGTCATATTGCCGTAAATAAGGCGGCCCTCCATACCGCATTCAACGGTGTTGCTTTCATCGCCCTCGGTCCAGGACATAACACAGCGGTCGTCTTTAAAATCAAGATTGATGTTGTCGATGTTGCCCGCCTTGTCGGTCGTCATAAACGTTACCGCAAGCGGAAGCACGCTCACAGGGAAGCCGATAAGATTAAGAAAAATCTTTTTTCTGACTTTAATTGTGCTGTTGTTGAGCTTTGCTTCGCGAAGATTATGGAAAGAGTGCACGGGAGCGTCAACCGGGAAGTTTTCGGCAAGCGCCGAAAACTCTGGCACGGGCGATTTTTTTGCTCTTTTATCAGGCTCGATAAACGCCTTGGGGAAGTGGCGCCAAATGCAGTCGCGCGCCGCTTGCTCATCGGCAATGCCGCCCATTGAAATAACCATTGCGTCCTCTTTTTCAAACACAATGCCGAACTGTGAAAACATTCCGTCGGCTCTGAAGCTGTCGCGGCAGCCGCCGCAGCGCCAGAAGCAATAGCCGTAGCCGTCCGAATTGTCAAGCGGAATGCATATTGAAGAGTCGCTGTGTGCGACAGACGCGTCTTTAACCCATGCTTCGGGGATAAGCTGTTTGTCGCCCGCTTTGCCGCCGTGCGAATAGCAATACATAAGCTTTGCAAGGTCGCGAAGCTTTATGTAAAGCCCCCAGCCGCCCGCTTCTATGCCGTTTTTATCGGTCTCCCAAAAAGGAACGTCTATTCCGAGAGGCTCAAAAAGTCTGGGTGTGAGATACTGTCTTACGCTCATACCGGTTGTTCTCATAATGATGGCGCTTAACATATATATGTTTTCGTTAACATAGCGGAACACGCCCGGTTCACCGTACCACGGCGCGTTGAAATAATCTTTAATCCAGTCGATTTTGCCTTTGTCGGCAAGAAGGTCGGGCTGTTTGCCCGCAGTCATTGTTACAAGATGCCTTACCGTAATTTTTCCAAGGCGCTCGTCGCCCGTGTCATACTCGGGGAAAATATCGACAAGCCTTGTGTCAAGCGAAAAATACCCCTCGCCGATTGCTATGCCGACGGCGGTCGAAGTAAAGCTTTTGCTTACGGAATAGACCGAATGGGGCGTTTCGGCGTTAAAAGGCGCACGGTAAAACTCACAGGCTATTTTGCCGTTTCTTACAACCATAAAGCTGTGAAATTCAAGCCCGTTTTCTTTCATATCGTTAAAAAACTCAACTATTTCTTTTGAGTCAACGCCCGCATTTTCGGGGCAACGGGCTTTTTCAAATTCAAAAACGTCTGCCACTGAAAAATCCTCCTTAAACAATCGGCAAAGGACTTTTTCAGTCCGCGCCCGGGGGCGTTTGCCGAAATACAAATTGAACTGTTATCATTTTATCACAAAAAACATAAAATCTCAATATACAGAATGATTTTTTATTAAATTTCACTTATTGCGGTTGACTTTAGCACACTAAAAGAGTAAAATATATTTCTATTTTAAACAGGATTCGGAGATACTTATGAACAAACAGCTTTATCTTGAAGACCACGGCAAATCAAGGCTTGTTTTTATTGCCTGCTTTGCCGCCTACACCGCTTCGTACGTCGGCAGAATCAATTTTTCCGCCGCGCTTTCGGCGATCGTCAGCAGCGGGCTTTTTTCAAAACCCGAAGGCGGGCTTATAGGCTCGGCTTTTTTTGTTGTGTACGGAGTTTTCCAAATAATCAACGGCTTTTTGGGAGACAAAATTTCACCGTTCAAAATGATTATAAGCGGTCTTTCGCTTTCGTGCATTGCAAACGTCGCAATGACGTTTTGCACAACAAACACCGCAATGGCTGTTGTGTGGGGCTTTAACGGCTTTGCTTTGGCGCAGCTTTGGGTTGCGATTTTAAAAATACTCGCAAGCATAATTAATGAAGAAATGCGTGCAAAATCGTGCCTTCACATAAGCGCAACTCTACCCATAGGCACGGTGCTCGCCTACCTTACGGCGTCTGTTTCAATTAAGTTTTTCAGCTGGAAGCACGTCTTTTACAGCGCGGCAATCATTCTTGCATTGGCGGCGGCTTTCTTTATTGCCGTTTCGCTTATTATAAAAAAAGACCTTGTTCTTCGCGACACGGTTATACCCGAAAAATTCAAGTCCGACGAAAAAGGCAAAAAAAGCAAGGGGCTTTTGGCATTGTTTGCGGCTTCGGGCGTTCTGTTCCTTTTGCCTGCCGACGCAATTCACGGCGCAATAAAAGAGGGCATAACCACCTGGATGCCCACAATGCTCACCGAGGTTTACGACACTTCTGCGGCGTTTTCGGTGCTTCTTTCAATTTGCCTGCCTATCTTCAACATAAGCGGCGCATACATAATCACCCCCATTTACAACAAGGTGTTTAAAAAAGACGAAATCAAGACGGGCGCCGCCATTCTTGTTTTCACGCTCATTCCGCTGTCGCTTGTAATATTTATGGCAAAACTTCCTATTTATCTTTCAATCGTTCTTCTTGCGCTTTGCACAACGGCTATGTATACATATAACTATGTTATAATAACGCTTGTTCCCATGCGCTTTGCTTCAACTGGCAAAACGGCGACCGTCACGGGATTTATGAATGCTATTGCCTACGTCGGCAGTGCGGCGTCGTCTTACGGCTTCGGCGTGGTTTCGGAAAACATCGGCTGGGGCGGCACAGCGGGCGTGTGGGTCGGTCTTTGCGGCGCGGCGCTTCTTTTAACGCTCGCTTCGGCAAAAAAATGGAGGAGTTATTTTAAAAATGAACGTGTTTGATTTTGACAACACAATTTATGACGGCGAAAGCTCTGTTGATTTTTTCTTTTATTTTTTGAAAAAAGACCCGTCGCTTTCAAAGCACGTCCCCGAGCTTCTTTTGGCTCTTGCAAAATATAAATCCGGAAAGCTTTCGATTGAAGAAGCACTTAATAAATACGGCAAAAAGCTGTCGGCTTATTTTAAAGAAAACCTTTCGGGCAAAAATACACTTTCTTTTGAAGCCGAAAATTTTTGGCGCACTCACATAAAAAACATCAATCCGTTTTATGACGAAGTAAAATCGCCCGACGATATAATAATTTCGTGCTCGCCCGAATTCCTTTTACAAAGACCCGTTGAAATTTTAGGCGTTAAAAACTGCATCTGCTCAAAAATCGACGAAAAAAGCGGCGAAATAACGTGCCTTTGCTTCAGAGAAAACAAGGCGAAGGCTTTTTTAAAGGAATACCCCGACGGCGTTATCGACAATTTTTATACCGACTCTTTTAACGATAAGCCGCTTATGGATTTAAGCCGCAGCGTTTTCCTTGTAAAACACGGAAAAACCGAAAAAATTAAATAATATAATCGCCCCCTTTGTCATAGATTTTACAAAGGGGGATTATTTATGACGGAAGAAAAAAAGACAAACATTTTACCGCAGAACTGCATTTTGGAGGACAGAAAAAAGCTTTCCGTTTCGGGCGTTACCGAGGTCGGAAGCTTTGATGAAGAAACAGTAACGGCGCAAACCGTTTTGGGCGAGCTTACCGTCAGGGGCGACGGGCTTCACATAACGCACCTGTCGCTTGAAACGGGCGAAATGACAGTCGAGGGCACTATATCCGCCATGAGCTTTGCCGACACGCTCCCGAAAAGCTCGGGATTTTTCTCAAGGGTGTTTCGCTGATGTACTCGTTCCAACAAAGCGAACAGCTTAAATTTTTTCTGCTTTCTTTGGGCGTGGGCTTTGCGCTCGGCGTTTTGTACGATATATTAAGAGCCGTGCGCCTGTCGTTCACAAAAGCCAAAGCCGCCGTTGTTGTTTTTGATATTCTTTATTTTCTTCTTTTCGGGCTTGCCACGTTTCTGTTCATTCTTGCAATAAACAAGGGCGAAATCCGCTTTTATCTTATTTTCGGCGAAATTATCGGCGCGGCGTTTTATTATTTTTCTTTAGGCACAGCCGCAATAAAGCTGACAGATATATTCGTAAAAGCCTTTCGCCGCTTTTTCGGCACCGTTTTCAAAATACTTTTCGCACCTTTCAGGCTTTTGTTCGGGCTTTTTAAAAAGCTCTTTTTGAAAATATCGTCTTTTTTCAAAAAAACAAGAAAAAAGTCTGAAAAAAATCGCAAAAAACTCTTGCCAAAACTCAAATTATATGTATATAATTTATATGGTATGTTTAAAAAGCGAAAGGTATCTTTAAACGGAGGCGAAAAGGTTATGAAGGGCAAAAAAAAGAAGACTAAAAGAACCCCCGTCAGCATAATTCTGACTGTTGCGGCTGTCCTTGTCATCGGTTTTTTTGTTGTTTCGATAATCTCTCAAAAATTTGACAACGACCGTCAAAGCAACGAATATAACGCCCTCACGGGCGAGCTTGAGCAAAAGCTCAGCGAAAACTCCGAGCTTGCCGCCGTTGTCGAAAGCGACGATGAAGCTGCTTTAGCCGAAAAATATGCCAGAGAAAACGGCTATGCTTATCCGGACGAGCGTCTTTATTACGACGCAACCCCCGGCGAACAGAACCGTTAAAAAGCCGCTTGTTAATTGAAAGTATAAATATTACGGGAATGTTCCGTCATAATTTTACTTATCGGTTAATCGGGGGTACTTATAAAAAACGAACCGCCTTTTGCGGTTCAAAAACACGAGAGGTAGCTTAATGGCAGTAGAAATCGGCGCAATTTTAGAAGGCAAGGTAACAGGAATCACAAACTTCGGGGCATTTGTAGAGCTTCCCGACAAGACCACCGGCATGGTGCATATCTCTGAGGTCTCAAACTCTTTTATTAAAGATATTCACGAGGTCTTAAAAGAAAACGACACCGTAAAAGTTAAGGTTATTGACGTAAACGAAAAGGGCAAGGTGGCTCTTTCGATTAAAAAGGCTTTACCCAAAGAAGAAATGCCCGAAAAACCGAAAAAGAACTTTAACGACAGGTCAAAATCAAGGCCGCAGGTCTGGACGGGTCAAAGAAGAAGCGAACCCGAAAATATGTCGTTTGAAGATATGATGGCACGTTTTAAATCGGTAAGCGACGAAAAAATGAGCGACCTCAAAAAAAACTCAGCCTCTAAGCGCGGCACGTCCGCACCGAGAAGAGGCTCGGGAAAATAATCTGTATTCAAGGCGGTCGGGCTGCCACTTTGCGGCGCTCTTTGACCGCCTTTTTTGTAACGGCAGATAAAATTTTGCAGTGCTTATATTTTTATAATCGGTGTTGCTTTAGGAGTTTATATGAGAGAAATTGACGTAAAAATTATAGAAGACGCAGTCGAGCGGCTGTTTTTAAAAGCCAACACGCTTTTGCCGCAAGACCTTGAAGAGCTGATTGGCGTTTCAAAAGAAAAAGAAAGCAGCGCCGCCGCAAAAAGCGTGTTTTGCGATATGTGCAAAAATCTTGACGCGGCAAGGGAGCTTTCTTTACCGATTTGCCAGGATACGGGAATGGCTGTTTTATTTGCCGAAGTGGGGCAGGACGTTCATTTTGTCGGCGGAAGCTTTAATGACTCCGTAAACCGCGGCGTAAAAAAAGCGTATCTTGACGGTAAAATGCGCTGTTCTGTCGTGCGCGACCCTCTAAAGCGCGAAAACACGGGCGACAACACGCCTGCCATAATACACTTTTCGCTTGTTGACGGCGATAAAGTAAAGCTTGTTGCCGCGCCGAAGGGCTTCGGCAGTGAAAATATGAGCAGAATAAAAATGTTCAATCCCTCTTCGGGGGCTGACGATATAATCGGCTTTATTAAAGAAACGGTGCGCCTTGCAGGCTCTAACCCGTGCCCGCCGCTTGTTATAGGCGTGGGGCTCGGCAGTGATTTTGAGGGTGCCGCGCTTCTTTCAAAAAAAGCGCTCACGCGCGACGTTTCAAAAAGAAACGCCGACCCGTTTTATTGCGAGCTTGAAAAGAAAGCGCTTGAAGCCGTCAACACTCTTAAAATAGGCGCGCAGGGCTTCGGCGGCGACATAACCGCGCTTGCCGTCAACATTGAAACCGCACCGACTCACATCGCGGGGCTGCCCGCGGCGGTAAACATCGGCTGTCACGTTACGCGCCACGCAGAAGAGGTTATTTGAATATCTCTTCAAACCATTCAAGAAGCTTGAATTTCACTTTATATTTTTCGCCCGAGGTCACTATGCTTTCGCCCGTGTCCGTCAGGTATTCGGAAAGCTCCTCCCCGTTTTCTTCGACTTCGCCTGCCGCGGCGGGCACGCAAAGCGGCGGAAACATAACGCACCACCAGTTGTGACCCTTGCCGCTTCCGAGCACGACTTTTACCGATGTATATTCGCCCGACGGGAACGTCAGCTCGCCGTATACCCTTGTCGGATATATCTCGCGGCACAGCTTGATTTCGGCGCCGTAATCAAAGCCGCTTTCTTTAAGCACCCTATTTGCGGTTTTTTGAAGCTCTTCTTTTGAAGCTTCAAAATAGCTTTCGGCGTTTTGTGAATTGACGCCCGCCGTCAAAAGCTCGGTATTTCTTTTAAGAAGCGCGTCGCGCACGGCAAGCTTTATGTTTTGGTCCGTTTCGCTGTCGCTGTTTGCAAGAATATGAAGTCTTACAACGCTGTCGCTTATTTTTGAGCACGCGCCCCCAAAATACGTCAAAGAAAACGACGCGTATAAAGCGAAAAATATTGACACTGCCGCCAAAAACACGCGGTCTTTAAGCCCGAATTTTCTTTCGTAAATAAATTTTTGCATAAATAAAACCGTCCTTTTTCTATGTAGACTTTTCGTTACACAGAGATTATGGACGGTTTTTCGTTTTTCATTCTTCGATTATTTCAATACCGCAGTTTTTCGGCTCGCAAAAATAAACGCGCGGATATGTTTTTTTAAGACGGCTTACGCATTCTTCGGCGCTTTCTTTATCAAAAAACACGCCGAAAACCGCCGTACCCGAGCCTGTCATACAGGCGGCTTTTGCACCGCATTTATACATGGCGTCTTTAATATCGACCCTGTCTTTAAACTCTATCACCTGTTCAAAAATATTTGCGCAGTATTTAAACGCCCCTTTAAAATCGCCGTCCTCCAAAGCCTCGCACATGGCTTCGCCGTTCGGGTGTCGAAGCGACTCGCTTGAATCAATCGCGCTGTACGCTTCGCGCGTGTTGCTTCCGCAGTCGGGCTTTACAACGGCAAAATAAACGCCGTCAAGGTCGTTTAAGGGCGCCACCACGCTCCCTATATCAAGGCAAAGCGCCGTTCCGCCGATAAGAATAAACGGAATATCCGCGCCGACCGCGGCGCCGATTTTAACAAGCTCTTTTAAAGTGAACGGCTCCGAGTAAAGCCTGTTTAAAGAGAAAAGCACCGCCGCGCCGTCGGCACTGCCGCCGCCCATACCCGCTTCGCTCGGGATATTTTTTTCTATATCTATTTTTATACCGCGCCCTTTTTCGATTTTCGCCGCGTCAAAAAATGCCGCCGCACATTTATAGGCAATGTTTTTTCTGTCGGTCGGTATATTTTTGTCGGAGCACGAAATGAGGATTTTTTCACCCTTTGTTCTTTCGATTTTCAAAATGTCGCACAGGCTCAACGACTGCATTATTGTGTAAAGCTTGTGATAGCCGTTTTTCTTGACGCCCGTTATGTCGAGCATAAGGTTGATTTTAGCGTTTGCTTTAACTATCAAAATATCACGCTCCTTTAATAGGCATAAGAGAGTCGAACAACCCGGTAGCCCCTCTTATGCCTATAGTTTATCACATATACGCGCTTTTTTAAAGCATAAAATTTATTTATAAATATTTTATTACACTATGTTCTTTTTATAAAATATGTGATAGAATACGCAGTGTAATAATAAATCGAAATAAGGGGTTTAATTTAAATATGGAAGAGGACAGTATAAGATTAATAGATATGCACACCCACACCGACAACTCGCCCGACGGGCATCATTCGGCAATGTTTATGGCTGAAAACGCCGAAGAAAAAAAGCTCGAAGCAATTGCTTTTACCGACCACTGCGAAGTTGACAGATATTATGAGGACGAATATGACCGCCGCACATTGCAAAGCTATTTTGAAGTTTCAAAGGCAAAAGCGGCGTTTAAAGGAAGGCTTGAGGTGTTAAGAGGTATTGAGCTCGGCGAGCCGCACTATAACCCTGAACTTGCAAAAAAAATTATAAATATGCAAAAATACGACGTCGTTCTCGGCTCGCTTCACAACCTGAGAAACAAAGAAGATTTTTATTATTGGAAAGAATTCAGTGAAAAAGACGTTCCTATTTTTATGAACGAATACTTTTTTGAAATTCTTAAAATGCTCGAATGGGGCGACTTTGACGTGCTCGCTCATCTGACATACCCCTTCCGCTATATATATAATGTTTGCGGCTACGTTGAAGATATAAACAACTATTCAAAAACGGTTGACGAAATTTTAAAGCTCTGCGCCGAAAAAGACAAGGCGCTTGAAATCAATATGGGCGGATTGAAATATCCCATACACCTGCCCGCGCCGACTTTTGAAACCGTAAAACGTTTTAAAGATTTAGGCGGAAAATTTGTGAGTGTGGGAACAGACTCGCACTATGCCGAAAGAATAGGCGACGGCATTTATGAAGCCTACGGCATTGCCCGCGAAGCCGGTTTTAAGTGTGTTGCAAAATTCTGCGAAAGAAAATTATTTGAATTTCCCATTGTATAAATTTGCGTAACAAAATGTAAACACGCGCGATTTTTTCGTTTTTGCAGTGCGTTTTGCATATCGACTTTGTAAAGCATTCTACTTGCCTTTGTTCAAAACTCTGTCTAAAATGTCAACAACTTGCCCGCACGCGGGCTTTTCGACGCGGTTTTGAACCGATTTTTGTAAAGCAATTGACTTTACTTCTACAAAGTTTTGAACATTCTTCATTTTTCGCCATTGTTTATGCAAATGAATATTCAATTATTTTGATTTTTAACAATCTGTAATTTTTAATTCCGCAAAAGAAAAAACTTTAGGGAGGGCATTTTTTTGAGAACGCTTACTTTCACCGTACCGAGCGAATTTTCGGAAAAGCCGCTCCTTTATTTTTTAAAAGGCAAGCTCGGCTTTTCGCACGGGATTGTCGGAACGCTTCGCCACACCGAGGGTGCTCTAAAAGTGAACGGCAAAAACACAAGAGTTATTGACAGGGTTTTTGAGGGCGACATTTTAGAAATAACTCTGCCCGAAAAAACCTCGCCGCCCGAGCTTTGGGAAACAGAGCTTGACATTGTTTATGAAGACGACGACCTTATTGTAATAAATAAGCCCGCGGGGCTTTCGTGCCACCCGTCGCACAATCATCCGAATTTTACGCTTGCAAACGCAGTTGCGGCGCACGTTTTAAAAAGCGGAGGAGAAGCCTCTGCGGCGCGTGCCGTCGGCAGGCTTGACAAAGGCACAAGCGGGCTGATACTCTTTGCGAAGCACGCCTATGCCGCTTCGCTTCTTAACGGCAAAATTGAAAAAATATACATTGCGCTTGCAAGTCGGCGCATTGAAAAAAGCGGCGTTATAGACGCGCCCATCTATCGCCCTGACCCCTTAAAAACTCTTCGCGCCACAGGGAACGATGGTGACGCGGCGCTTACAAAATACGAAGTTTTAAAGCAGTGCGGCGACTGCACTCTTTTAAAAGTAAAAATCGAAACGGGCAGAACCCACCAGATACGCGTTCATTTAAAAAGCGTCGGCGCGCCGCTTGTCGGCGACGATATGTACGGCGGTCCGATTACAGAAAATTTAAATCGGCCTGCGCTTCACTGTGCCGAGATGTTTTTTACTCACCCGACGACGGGTGAAAAAATGCATTTTTCGCAGGAGCTGCCAGACGACATAAAAGCCGAAATAAATTCCCGATTGCTTTCCCGGGATTAATTAATAAAAATACTCAACAAATTTTCGGAGGTATACTTTATGCACACGATGAATCCGAGGGTTTTAAAAAACCTTATTAAGCAGATGTCACCGTATGACACCGAAGACAGCGTAACAATCCCCGAGTGGACTTCGTACACGGGCGTTCACGTTGAGCCGGGCAAAATTGTTCTTGACGAAAAGCCCGCAGTCAAAATGAAGCTCGGCGACCACTGGTTTTCGGGATATGACGACACGCGTTATTTTGAAGCGTCCGTCACCGTGCCCGAAAGCTTCGGCGGCAGAACCTTGCGCCTTGTTATCGACTTCGGCGGCGAAGCGCTTGTCAGAATCAACGGCAGGCTTGTCGGCGCTGTAAGCTCACGCGAGAACAGCGGCTGGGTCGGCAGAACGGACATTATATTCCCCGTTCCCCCGAAAGCGGGCGAAAAGCTTGACATTCAGCTTGAAGCAACCGTTGACAGCGCCGCTTTTTGCGACACCGCCATGGCGGGCGGCAGAGCGCTTGAATACACTCTTAAACACGCGTCTTTGGACCTTATAAACGACGGTGCCGAAAGCCTTCACTATGACTTTGCGTGCGCCTTTGACGTGTATGAGCATTCCGAAGACAAATACGTTGCAAAGCGCCTTTACAATATAACCGACACCGCAATACATATGCTCGACTTTGACCTCGGCAAAAGCGCATACTACACTTCCGTAGAAAAAGCCGCCGCATATTTTGCAGATGAGACAAAAAAGCTGTCGGCGCTTTCAAAAACGCCGGGCGAAGTAATACTTGCGGGGCACAGCCATCTTGACGTTGCATGGCTTTGGACGGTTAAAGAAATTCACCGCAAAACGGCGCGCACCTTTTCAAACAACATCGCGCTTCTTGAGATGTATCCCGATTTTCACTTCACGCAAAGTCAGGCGGTGCTTTATGACTTTATGAAGAAAAATTATCCCGACGTCTATGAAAACGTTAAAAAGTTCGTCAAAGACGGCAGATGGGAAATTATCGGCAACACATGGGTTGAAGCCGACACAAACTTAGCCTCGGGCGAAAGCCTTATAAGACAGCTTCTTTACGGCAGAGAATTTTTCCTTAAAGAATTCGGCGTAAGCTCCGACACATATTGGCTCCCCGACTGCTTCGGCTTTACGGCGGCGCTTCCGCAGATAATCAAAAAATCGGGTATGAAGTATTTTATCACTTCAAAGCTTCAGTATAACGACACAAACGAATTTCCCGTTTCGGTATTCAAATGGCGTTCGCACTCGGGCGACGAAGTGCTTGCCTATATGCAAAAGGTTCATTACGAGGGCGAGGGCGATGCAGAATATATTGTAAAAACGCGCTCCACAAACCGCCAAAACGACCTTGTTGACGCCTCGATGGGTATGTTCGGCTACGGCGACGGCGGCGGCGGATGCACACACGATATGGTAGAGCGTATTCGCCGATTTGAAAAGCTCCCCGGCCTCCCCGCAGTGCGCGAGGGCAGAGCCTCGGAATTTTTTGCCGAGGTCGAAAAAGACAAAGACGAACTGCCCGTTTGGGACGGTGAAATGTACTATGAAAATCACCGCGGCACGTTTACAAGCCAGGCGTTCATTAAAAAGAACAACCGCAAGGGCGAATATATGCTCAGAAACCTTGAAATTCTCGGCATACTTTCGGGGCACTATGAAAAAGAGCGTCTTGAAAAATTGTGGAAGCTTCTTTTAATAAATCAGTTCCACGACATTTTGCCAGGCACTTCGATTCACGAAGCAATCGAAAACACCAGAGAAGAATATAAAGAGCTTAAAAAAGAGGGCGCAGAGCTTAAAGCGCACTGCTTTGAAGCGCTTAACAAAGCCGTTTCGCCGTCATACGAGGCTGTAACGGTCTGGAATATGTGCTCGCACCCCGTAACGGGCGTTGTTTCACTTGACGCACCGTTTGAAAACGCAGTGCTTAAAGACTGCGGCGGCAAAGAGGTTCTCTTTGAAACAATAAACGAAAACGGCAAAAGCCGACTTCTTTTCCTTGCCCAAAACGTAACCGCCGTCGGCTATAAAATATATAAGCTCGAAAAGGGCGAAAATAAGGCTTCGGCGAATGTTATCGCAAGCGAAAATTCACTTGAAAACGAATATCTTTCGGTGAAGCTTGACGGCGACGGCAACATTCTTTCGGTATTTGACAAAGAAAACGGGCGCGAAGTGCTTTCGGGCGTGGGCAATCTTCTTACAATCTCGCACGACAAGCCCATTCACGAAAGCGCATGGAACCTTGAAAATGACTACAAAATGAAAATGACCGAGCTTAAAGCCGCAAAAAGCGTGCGTGTTCTTGAAAGCTCGCCCCTGCGCGGCGTAATTGAGACCGTAAGAAAATATAACCAATCCACAATTACACAAAAAATTATTCTCAACGCCGCTTCAAGAACGCTCGATTTTGACACCACCGTTGATTGGCACGAGCGCGAAAAGGTGCTGAAAGCCGAGTTCCCCGTAAATATCCGCGCAAGATATTCTACGTTTGAAATTGCCCACGGCGCGCTTCAAAGGCCCACCTATGCAAACAACTCTTATGAAAAAGCGATGTTTGAATGCTGTGCGCACAAATGGACGGACCTTTCGGAGGGCGATTACGGCGTAAGCCTTCTTAACGACTGCAAATACGGCTACGACCTTTTTGACAACGTAATGAGAATTACGCTCATGCGCGGCCCCATATGCCCCGATCCCAAAGGCGATATAGGAATAAGCACGTTTAAATACAGCCTTTATCCGCACAAGGGCGTTTGGAGCGAAGCGGGCACCGTGCACGAGGCGTTTAAGCTCAACATTCCGCTTGAAGCCTTTGTCACAGAAAACGGCTGCGGCACTTTTAACGAAAGAAGCTTCTTTACGCTTGACAAGAGCAACGTCATAATTGACGCAGTTAAAAAAGCGCAGGACGAAAACGGCATAATCGTCAGAGTTTATGAAGCCGAGGGCAAGCACTCGGACGTTTATCTTTCGCTTCCGTTCAAGGGCATAAAGGTCACGGACTGCAACCTTATGGAGGAAAATGCTTCTTCTAGAAAATCCGATGACTCGGGCTTTATGTTCTCAATCAAGCCGTTTGAGGTTTTGACCTTCAGAATTGAGTTCTGAAAACACGCAAATACACAAATTAAATAAATTATGAGCCGCACTTCAAGTGTATTTTATATAAAAAGCTTGAATTGCGGCTTTTAAACTGTTATAATTCAGTTGGATATTATTGGGAGGTATTTATTATGAGCGAACTTAAAAGAACATATCCGAGCTGGCTTAACGGCGAAGTAAAAAGCGTGCAGAAAGAATACACCGAGCCTACAAGGCTTTTAGCCGAGGACGGCAGGCTTCTTTCACCCGGCTGGGCGCGCCATAACGTTTTTGACTATGACAGAAGAAACTCAAAGCCCACAATCCACAGAAAAGAGTGGGATTTTTATCAGATATGCAACGGCGAATATATGGTTCAGTTAAGCTTTGCAAATATCTCGATAGGCGGCTATGTTTCGGCCGTGCTTATAGACCTCAAGCACCCGAACAAAAATAAAAAGCACGCCGCAGGCACAATTGCGGATTCAACCGTGCTTTATCTCGGCGGCAGAGACAAATATGTTTTGCCCCCCAAAGGCGACGTGCCCAACAACGTAAAAATGACGATAAACGGCATAGGCAGTGCAAGCTTTGAATTTGACACAAAAGAAACAAGCCGCACACTTTGGTATAAATCAAAGGACGGCAAGTGCGAGTGCAAATTTGAAATGGATATTCCCGAAGGACTTGAAAATATTACAACCGTTTTGCCGTTCAAGGGTCACCCCACAAGCTATTTTATGACGACAAAGCAGAACTGTATGCCCTGCCGCGGCTTTTACAGAAACGGCGACATCAAGGTTGAGTTTTCAAAAGAAAACACCTTCTGCTGTCTTGACTGGGGCAGAGTAAACACGCCCTATAAGCTTGTTTGGTATTGGGGCAACGGCTCCGGCTACGTTGACGGGCAGGACGGCAAAAAGCATCTTTTCGGCTTTGAAATTACATGGGGCATCGGCGACGAGAGCAACGCAACCGAAACGGCTGTTTTTTATGACGGCAAGGCTCACAAATTCGGCGCTGTTGACGTTGAGGTTTTCCCGAAGGACGACAAATATATGAACGATTGGCATTTCGTCTCGGAGGACGGCAGATTTGACTTTGTTATGAAGCCGTTTTATGACCATCACTGCGACACGAACGCGCTTAATCTTTTAAGAATGCATTCGCACCAGGTTCACGGCCTTTGGAGCGGCACCGCAATTCTTGACGACGGCACAAAGGTCGAGGTCAAGGATATGTACGCTTTCTGCGAATACGTTGAAAATAAGTGGTAATTTTCCCTGAAGGGGGTGTTTTGCATTGTTTTTGAGCATTATCATTCCTGTGTACAATTGCGGCAAATTTCTTGAAGAATGCCTGAACTCGGTTTTCACACAGGATATTCCTCAGAGCGACTATGAAGTTATTTGTATAAACGACGGTTCAAAAGACAATTCGCAAAGTATTTTGGAAAAATTCGCCGCAGTCCACAAAAATTTGCACCTGATTTCTCAGGAAAACAAAGGTGCGGCGGCAGCCAGAAACGAGGGGCTGAAAAAAGCCGTCGGCGATTATATATGGTTTGTGGACGCCGACGATTTGATTTGCGAAAATATTTTGTCCCTGTTAAAAAGCAAAATCGAAGCCTGTAACTGCGACAGAATGTCCTTTGGCTTTTATTACTTTGACGGCAATTTGACCGAAGAACAGCGAAAAGGAATAAATATTTCCGAAAACGGCAACGGCGGCTACAGCGTTCACTGCTGTACGCATCTTTTGAGAAACAGAATTATAAAAGAAAACGGGCTGTCGTTTAAATATCCGGAGCTTATTTGCAGTGAAGATTCCGTTTTTCTTTATGAATTTAACCTTTGCAATCCAAAAATCGAAATATTAACGGGGCATGTCGTTTATTTTTACCGTTCAAACCCCGACTCCGCAACACACGCTGTTTCTCCCGAGCATCTTGCAAAAAAGGCTGCGGCTCATTTGTCGGCTTCAAAAATATTCAAAAGATATTACGATGACTCTGTAAAAAACGGCACATGCGGCGAAACGATTTCAAACCTTTTGGCATCAAACCTTTCGGCCGCCGTTTACGAATCAATGTCATTGCCCGCAAAAAAGCGCAAAATTATTTTTAAAGAGTTAAAAAAAGCAGGGCTTTTCCCGTTAAAAGTTCCGAAAAAATCCACTCTTGACAAATCGTATCTCACATCGAGAACCGATTTTTTGGGAAAAATTTTCGACTTTGCATATACCAGAATTTACACCTTATACGGATTTGCAATTATGAAAATTTTCAAAGGATTGATGGATTTTAAAAACGGTCTTTAAGGGGACTTACAAAACCGCGGGCTTTCGTCCGCACCGAACAATAAACAACATAAAGCCGCGGCAGAAATAATCCTGCCGCGGCTTCGCCGTATCTTTATTACGAAAACATCAATATTTGTGCTTGCCGGTACTTAGCATTTATGACTGCAAAGCGAGATTTACTATTGCGCTGTAGTCCGAAACGGTAATGTCGCTGTCGCCGTTCATATCGGCAAGGCTTATTTTGAGCGTTTCAAGCGCCCTGTTTTCGCTTATAATCAAATCTCCTTCAAGCGCGTCAAGAACATCAACAACGCCGTCGCGGTTAACGTCGCCCATAAGCCACGTTTCGACATCTTTTTCTAAGCCGCCCGACGGCACACAAATCGGATATTCGCGTACAAGGTGTGCATTTTTAATAACCGAAAGCGTATAATTGCCCGCTATGGCGTTATTTATTGAATACGCCGCAGTGTTCCCGCGAACAACCGATTCAAAATGCACCTCGCCGCCGTCTCTTGTTATTCTGACAGTTACGTCGTCAAGGGTGCTGCCGTGCGTTTTTACGGTTCCGAAAACGGTTATATCGCCCGAAACGGGCTTTACACCCTCAACCGTTACAACCTTGTTTTCGGCTATGCTTCCTATTACATAATTATCGTTGCCGCCCTCAATCGGCGTTCCGTTGACGAGGACTTTAAAATCCTCGCCTTTTACAAATCCGGGCATAAGCTCAAATTTAAAATAGAAATGTCTGCCTTCCGCTATGGGCGAGGTTGAATACTGCCCCAAGTTGGGGTAATGCACGGGTGTAAGCGTGTAGCCGTCGCCATCGGTCAATTTGACCGTATAAGCCGGCGCAAAAACGACCGTTATAAAAGCCGTGTCGTCAGGCATAACAAACGAATACTCAAAATCGCCAAGCTTTGTAAATTCTATTTTGTCGCCCGACATACCCTGACGCGTCCTTACTTCAGCCGAATAAACCGTACAGCCTTCTTTTGGGAAAAGCGTAAAACGGACTGTGTTGCCCATATACGCTTTTCTAGTGTCAACATAAGCCGTTCCGTATTCGCCGCCAGTAACAATCGGCGTTACATCGCGAAGCACGTGCTCCCACGCAGGATAAAGAACAAGGTCGCCCGTGAGCGCACCGTGGGTTATATTCCAAAACGGCGTGTCGCTGCAATCGTTTTTAAGGCACCAACCGATGTGCTTATACCCCGCGCGCCTTAACGCGCCGACGCCCAAGTAGTTCGCAGGGTTAAGGTCGTAGCTTTCTTCGACGTTATATTCCGTCGGAAGATATTGAATATTTCCGGGGTTTTCTGCGCCTGTGGTATCGTATGTTATTGTATACGTTTTCGCCGTGCACGAGGCGTCTAACGAGACATAGTTTCTCGGCACGGGCATTTTGAACGTATAAGTCAAATCACCCGTTTTTGCAGGCGTTACTTTCTGTATTCCCGTTGCCGTGCTGCCATTCGGCGGCGCATATGTAATTTTTAGTGCGGATTCATCAAATTCATAACCGGGGTTCGGCACAATTTTAACCGTTACCGTTTCTCCCTCTTCTGCAAAAGCAGGCGAAATAACGGCATAGCAATTATTTGTAAACTGCCTTATTTCATAAAGCGACGAGCCCGACGGAATCCATTTTGCATAAAACGAGGCTTTTGAAAGAGCCAATCTGCCCGTTTCGGTATACGGCCCGTCTGTGAGGGCTTTGTCGCGATACCATCCGGCAAAAACATAGCCCGCGCGGTAAACGTTTGAAGCCGTCGGAAGCTTTACGGAATTTCTCACGGTATATTTTTGCGGCGCTGTGTAGCCCTGTTTGAAATGGCCGCCGTTCAAAGTGTAGCCGATGCTTATTTTCTGTTCTTCAAAAATTGCCGTAATGTTTTCGGCACCGGAGCCTTGCGAAGAAAGCGTGAACGTTGCCGTTTTTGATGTTACGTCCGAAAGCACGGTGCTTTCGTTTTCAACCTGCCACTCTTTAAACGTATAACCGCTGTTTGGAAACGCTTTAAGAGTAACCGTTGAGCCTTCAAAAGCCCACGCCGAGGTGTCAGTGCCGTTTACCCGGGTAACGCCCGCATAGGAGTGATTTACAAGCGCATTGACCTCGCGCTTATAGACGGTTACGGGTGACGTTGTGCTTTCCGAGGCTGTGAAAACATAGCCGTCGCCGCTTCTCGTATATGAGCCTATTCCGTCAAATCTTCCGAATTCTTTGCCCTCTGCCGTTTTATCGACGGGGCGTATATTAACGCTTTCGCCCGCTACATATTCGGCGGATACCGACATACCTTCAAGATAGGCGCTGCCGTCGGTTTTAATGTCGATTCTTTTGCCCAATTTCAGCACCGCGTGTGAAGTGCCCGAATTTATGTCAGGCATAACGCGGTAAATGCTGTTTAATAAGTCTCTGCCCAGCGTTTTGAAAAGCAGCGGCGTTGCGGAAAGCTTTGTATAAATATCAATTCCGCCCGTATTGGAAAGGCTTATATATTCGGTGCCTTTGCCGTAATACGACGATATTCCGCTGACGTATTCACCGTTGCCGCTGTTTCTTAAATCGATAAACACCTTTCCGCTTGTATTAAAAAGCACGCTGTCGCTTAAGATGCCGTAAAACGCAATGGGAACATCTTCAACACAATTTGAAAGCGTTATATTTAAAGAAGAGCTGTCGTACATCTGAAAAACGTCGCTTTCAACGCCTGCAATCAATGCATTTTTGATGCCTCCTGTTCTAAAGTTTTTAATGTCGATATTCACCGCAACATTGTCATAAATCTTTACGCTTTTCGCGTTTATTCCCGAAAGGCAGAAGGAATGGGTTTGATAACGCGCTGTGTCTATATTCAAAGCCGCACGCTCATTGCCGGCTTTAATCTCTATTCCGACTTCCGAAGCGGAATAAAGATAAGAACCGTAGCTAAGCGAGGCTTTGTCCGGAAAATTCGGATGATAGCGGCCGCTGAAAGAAAGATTGCATTGACCGTAAATATATACGGTAAACGGTATATCGTCATAAACCTGAGCCTGATAAATAGGGCCTCCGTCATATCGACTTAAGCGAAGCGTGTTTGTTTCGGGGTCATAAATTGCGTTTGGCTTTGCAAGATAGCTTGACGCCGTTCTGTCGCCGTTTGCGTAATACGGCTTGTCCTTTGTCAGCACAACATACCCGCTGTCTTCCGACTCTGTCGTTCCGCTGTCGTCTTTAAAATAAAGATAAACCTTGCGGTCTATGTTTAAAGCAGCCGACGCGCTGAGCGGAAAAGCCGTGAATAAAAGCACGGCTGTTAAAAGCAGGCTCAAAGCCCTGGCGCACCTGTGTTTCATAATAAAAAATCCTCCTTGGGTCTTTGTAGGCATAAACTCCCAACATTATTATACAGACCTAAGCGAGGATTTTCCTTATACTAAAGTATAGTTTTAAAAAACGCCGATAGATAAAATCTTTAGGCATAAGAGGGTCAAAAGCGTCACAACAGCACTTTCGGGAATAAAACGCTTATAAGATTAATCCGATTGAGCAACTCAAAGCTAATAATAAACGGACGCCGAAGCGCCCGTTTTCTTAAGCGCCCGTTTTAAAACAGGCGCTTTTCGGTATTTTAAAGTGTTCCGTTTTTCATTTTCTCAAGAAAATCCGAGCACGCGGGAACAACAAATTTTATTCCCTTTTCGACTATTTCAAACGTGCTTTCGGTAACGTATTTGCACTCGCCGTCAACGTTTACGGCGGCGGGCTTTGCGCTTTTGATGTTGACCTTTTTGCCGCGTTTGAACACAGTGCGCTCCCAGCCGAGGTGCTCGCCGCGCTTATATTTGTTGATAAGTCCGAGAAGCTTTATTCTCGGGCAGTCTTTTTTAACAATGACAAAATCAAGAAGTCCGTCATATGTAAGTGCCTTTGGCGCCGCCATATATCCGCCGCCGTACCAGCGCGAGTTGCCCGCAAAGCAGAACAGAACGTCGCTTGTAAAAGGCTCGTCATCATCAATTTTTATTGTAAATGTGCTTTTCATTTTGCCGATGAAGCAGTAAAGAAGCGATGCCGTATACGCCGCTTCGCCCGATAAAAACGGAAGCTTTTTAAAGCTTGCCTGTTTTGCGCAGACCTCGGCATCAATTCCCATTGAGCACTGGTTTATGGCGTATTCGTCGCCGCATTTGATAAGGTCAAATTCCATGGGCGTACCGTTTATATGGTCCGCAACGTTAAGAAGATTTTCTTTTTTGCCGAAAATTCTTATAAAATCGTTGCCGCTGCCCAAAGGAATAGCCGCAACCTCGGCGTTTTTGTGCTCGGCGCAGGCGTTAACGACCTCATAAAGCGTGCCGTCGCCGCCGCAGGCATAAACGCGTATGGGTTCGCCCGTTTCAACAAGCTTTTTCGTATAGCTCATACCGTCGCCCTGCGACGTAGTGATATGTATATCATAATCCTCAACATTAAGGGCTTTAAGGTTGCTTTCGAGTGTTTTCATAAATTGCTCTGCCGCCGAGCCTTTTCCCGCTTTGGGGTTAACTATAAACAGGTGCTTCATAATGGTCGCCTCTCTTATTTAAAATACATATATAACTGGCATTTAATCATTCCGTTATAGAGCTTTCTGCGCTTATCGGCTTTTCTGCCGAAGCAGGTTTCAAACTCTTCGTCGGGGGTAATTACATAATAGCTCCAACCGTGCTGTTTGTCAAATACCTTCCCCATAGTGCGATAAAGCTCCTCTGCCGCTTTAAGGTCAAGAAGCCTTTCGCCGTAGGGCGGGTTGCAAATGACCGTTCCGCGTTCGCTTTGCTTTTTAAAATCCTTTATATCGCGCTTTTCAAAAAAGAGCTTTTCGCCTATTTTAAGCCGCGCGGCGTTTTCTTTTGCAAGCGCCACCGCTTCGGGGTCAATATCCGAGCCGAAGCCGCGAAAATCCGTATCGACCTTTTCAAGACTTCTTGCGCGCTCGCGTTCTTCGCTCCAGATGTTCTGCGGAAGCACGTCAAAGCGTTCTGCGGCAAAGTGTCTGTTAAGACCGGGCGCTATGTTGTGGGCATAAAGCGCGCCTTCTATAAGAATTGTGCCGCTGCCGCACATCGGGTCATAAAGCGTGTGATAGTGCTTAAGCTTTGAAAGCGCCGCAATAGCCGCCGCAAGCGTCTCTTTAATCGGCGCGCCGTTTTGCTTGAGCCTGTAGCCGCGCTTGTGAAGCCCCGCGCCCGAGGTATCTATAAGAAGCAGCGCTTCGTTGTTCATAATTGAAAACTGAATTTGATGCACAGGCCCCGTTTCGTCAAACCACGAGATTCCGTATTTTGATTTAAGGCATTCGACAACCGCCTTTTTAATTATCGACTGGCAGTCGCTCACGCTGAAAAGGTCCGATTTTAAAGAGTAGCCTTTAACGGGAAAAGCGTCATAAGCGCCAATCCATTCCTCCCACGAAAGCGCCTTTGTTTTTTCAAAAAGCTCGTCAAAGGTGTGCGCATAAAATCTGCCCACGAGAATTTGCACGCGCTCGGCAAAATGAGAGCATATATTTACTCTGGCAAGAAGATTTTCGTCGCCCGAGAAAAACACTCTGCCGTTATCCGCCGCAACATTTTCGGCTTCAAGCGAGCGAAGCTCGTCGGCAATAAGCCCCTCGACGCCCAAAAGGCAGGGAATTACAAAATTGATTTTCATATATTATCCTTTCCCGAAAGGCGGTCGGCGCCGCCGTATTTTTCTATTTCAAAGAAGAAGGTAACGCCGTCCTCTTCGTTTTTAAAGCCGCACTGCGTTCCGTGAAGCTCCGTTATGGATTTTACGATTGCAAGCCCCAGACCGAAACGGCCCTCTTTTCTTGAGTGAGCCTTGTCCGCCCTGTAAAAGCTTTTAAAAATATTGTCTTTATCGCGGTCGTCAACAAAGCTTCCGCTGTTATAAACCGAAACGACGGCTTTTTCCTTTGACGTGTCTGCAGAAACCTTTAAAAGCTTTTCGCCGCTTGCGTGACTGCACGCGTTTGAAACAAGATTTGAAAGCACCGTTTCGAGCTGCTTTTCGTCGCCGAAAACAAGGCAGTCGCAAGAAAGCACACACACGGCGTTAATGCCCTTTTCTTTAAATATCGGCTCGTTTCGCTTCATAAACGACGAAATAAAGCCGTTTAAAGAAAAGCACACCTTTTGCGGCTTGTTAACGCCCGAAGAATAAAGCGAGGCTTCAAGCATATTTAAAACAAGCGAGTTCATTTTGTCGGCTTCGTTTATTATTATATCGCAATACTCGAGCGCCTCGGGGTTTTCGCTGAGCGTGCCCGAGAGCGCCTCGGCATAGCCCCTTATAATCGCTATGGGGGTTTTAAGCTCGTGCGAAGCGGACGAAGTGAACTCCTTTTGCATTTTGTCAATCGCCTGCTCGCGCAAAATATCTTCTTTAAGGCTTTCGTTTGTGGTTTTAAGCTCTGTAAGCGCCGTGTCAAGCGACGCCGAAAGCTTGTTTATATTTTGAGAGAGCGCGCCGATTTCGTCATTTCTTTTTATATCGAGCTTTTCGGAAAAATCAAGCCCGCTCATTTTTTCGGTAACTTCGCTCATTTTAATAAGCGGCTTTGTAAAGCGCTTTGCATAAAGCGAAATGAACACAAGCGAAAACAGCAGCGCCGCTATACTTACGGTTGTGGTAACGCGCGTTGCAAGCGCGGCGTTTTCCTGAATGGGGTCTTTTTGCGAGGTTATTTCAATGTGCTTTCCGTCGTCAAAATCCTTGCCGTAAAGTATATACTGAGTCTGACTGCCCTCTTCCGAGAGTATGCTGAAATAGCTGCCGTCGCTGTTTTCGGTACGCTTTATGACCCAAAGCCTTTTGCCCGAAATAAACGGGCTTCGGCTTTCGTAAAGATAGTTGTCGTCTTTGTCGTAAAGATAAATGCTGACTCCCAAAGAAGCTTCGTAATCCGAAAGCTCCGCCTGATAACTGCCGTCCGAGATGCTTTCGGTTTTTTGCGAAATTGACCTGAGCTCGCGCTCGGCGTTCCAAAGATAGACGCTTTCAAGTATTCTTGAATTTAAAAAGGTAAGTATTAAAATGCAAGCCGTGATTATTGCGCCGATTTCAAGAAAAACGCGCGCCCTTATGCCGAGCTTTTTTTTCATTTCTTTTCTCCCGAGGGTTATTCCGCCTTATAGCCCGTACCGTAAATGGTTTTTATATGTTTTATTCCCCATTCGCCGAGCTTTGTTCTGAGCCTTGCAACGTGCGAATCGACCGTTCTTGTGTCGCCTGCGTACTCAATGCCCCAAACCTCGTCAAGAAGCTGTTCGCGGGTGTAAACGCGCCCGAGGTGAGACGTAAGCTTTGTTAAAATTTTGTATTCTTTTAAAGTAAGGTTCAAAAGCTCGCCGTTTAAAAACACATCGTGAGCCGACGGTTTTATAAGAATGCCGTCAAGACTTAAAGAATCGTCCGTCCTTACAATTCCCGTTCCGCGTTTTAAAAGCGTGTCAATGCGGTGCATAAGCACTTTAAGCGAAAACGGCTTTGTGACATAATCGTCCGCGCCCGACTCAAAACCCATTATCTGGTCAAAATCCTGCGAGCGCGCCGAAACGAGAATCACGGGGACATTGCTGGTTTCGCGCATCTTTTTGCAAACCGCCCAGCCGTCGACACCCGGCATCATAATATCAAGAAGCACAAGCTCAATATCTCCGTTTTTTTCAAAAACGGAAAGAGCCTCTTCGCCGTCAGCCGCAAAAAGCGGCGTATGCCCCTCTTTTTTAAGGCAGTCGCCGATAAGCCGCCTTATAAGCNNATTATCGCAAGCGCAATATCGGGGTTTTTATTAAAAAGCTCAAGCGCCTGAGCGCCGTCGGCCGCGGGCAGCACCTCATAGCCCCCAATCTTCAGAAAATCGGAAACCAGCTTTACAATTCTCTCTTCATCGTCGGCAACAAGAATTTTTGCCATAGTCAGACTTCCTCCTTTTTTAAAGCGGGGCAAACCTTTATGCATATTCCGCACACAGCGCCCCTGCCGATATGTTTAAACGCCGCTTTCATATATTCACTGCATACAGCAGGTGAAAACATCTCTTCTGTAGTTATGCCCTCGTGCCACTCCTTGCCGAGTATCGCGCCCGAGGGGCAGGCGTTTTTACACGCGTCGCACCCAAAGCAGGCGCTTTCGGGCATTTCTCTGTCGCGCTCTACGGGGCAATCGGTAAGAAGCGTTCCGAGGCGCACACGCGCGCCGTATTCACTGTGAAGAAAAAGAGCATTTTTGCCGATTGTGCCCATTCCCGAAAGCCTTGCCGCGGTTTTGTGCTGAAACCGCCCGAAAAACGGCGTTCCCGGCATACTTTGCGAGGCGGCAACGGGAATATATTTATAACCGTTTTTTTGAAGAAACAGCCCCGCTTCAAGAATACAGCGGTCAATAAATGCGTTTACCGTGCGGTAGTGACTGAAATATGTGGCTGTGGGCGCGCCGTCTATTTCGTCGATAACTGCGTCAGAAAGCCTTACAGCTATACTGACCGCAAACGGAAGCGGCGCGTCCGTGTCTTTAAGACTGCAAAAGCCGACGTCGCTTACGCCGTTTTTTAAAAGCAAATCTTTTATTTCTTTTTCAAGCATAAAATCAAACTCTCATTTTTTCCATGCACAAAAGCACATCGCGCGACATTTTTGCACATTCAAAATAAAAATCGCGGTTGTTCTCAAAATCGGTAAGAAATCGAACCATACTTTCGGCTTCGTTTGCCATAAGACGCGCTTTTTCAAAATCGCCCGCGACGGAAAAAGCCTTTCCGCAATTATCATAAAGCGTTATCCCCGAAAGCTGTGAAATGCTTTCGACGGCAAGCGTGCCGCAATCGCCGAAAATCTGTGAAACGCCCCTGCTCTGACCGAGCTTTGAATATGTAATGTTCACCTGAAAACCGTCGTATAAAAACTCCGCACTGCCGCTGCCGTCGGCGCCCGTATTAAGAAGCGTTCTTGCGGCGGTTATTTCTTTCGGCATTCCGAACAAATCCACCGTAGGATAAACGCAGTAAATGCCGAGGTCGTTAAGCGCGCCCGTTTTCATTTCGGGGTTAAAAATATTCGGCAGTCCGCCCGCTTTAAGTGCGGCGTATTTTGAAGAAAGCTGTGAATAATCTATGTTTGCGCCCGTAATTATGCCGAGCTTTTTAGTGGCGTCCTTAAAGCTTTTTCGCACAAAAGAGTGCATATACATTATCGCTTCAAAATATATCACGCCGTTTTTTTCGGCAAGCTCAAAAAGCTCCCTAAATTCGTCGGCGGTTATTGTGACGGGCTTTTCGCATATCACGCTTTTTTTGTGCGACAAAAGATATTTGCACTGTTCAAAATGGCATGAATTGGGGCTTGCGACATAAACAAAATCGCAGTCGTCGGAAGCGAGCTCAAAAAGCGACGTAAACACCTTTTTTGCGCCCGTCTCTGCGGCAAACGCTTCGCCGCGCTCTTTCGTGCGCGAAAAAACGCCCGAAAGCGAAAGCTCCGGCACAAGCTTTGCGCCGTCAATAAACGCTTTTGTTATCCAGGATGTTCCTATAACCGAATATTTAATCATTTTCATTATCGCCGTTCTTGTTTTTCTTTTTGAAAATCCCCGAAATAACGCCGTCAACATTTTCTTTTGTGGCAGAGTTTTTAAAGAATTTTACAATTTGCGAAACGCGCTCGTGCGGCAAAACGTTCCAATATTCTTCGGGCGCGGGGAAATGCCCCATTTCTTTAATAATATCGCAGAAAAATTTTGTGGTATCAAGGAATTTTGAAAAATTCCTGCCCTCGCTTCCGTGCCACGCGGTTTCTGCAACGGCAAACCACCGCGGGAAGCACATAAACGACATTTGTTTAAAGGTGTCGATATGCTCTGTCCATATGGGCGACTCAACGCCGACTATACTTCCCCTGCCGACAAAATCAAGGCCTTTGATTTTTTTCGGGTCGAAAAGGTATGCGTTTTTAAAAGTGTGCATACCGTAAGGATAATCGACATAATAGGGGTTGTAGCTTTCGACAATCAGCGGACCGCCGGCATTCGCCCATTTTACGGCGACATTTTTTCTGTCAAGCCAAAGCGAAACCGTCATATTGTCGTGCTCTATGTTGCCGCCGTTAAGCTCTTCGTTCCAGCAAATCGCCTTTTTGCCCTTTGATTTTAAATAAAGCGCAATTTCGTTTGCAAGACAGCCCTGAAGCTCATCGGCATTTGATAGCCCCAGCTCTTTAATCTTTGCGCGGCACTTTTCGCAGTTTTCCCAACGCGTTTTGGGCACCTCGTCGCCGCCGATGTGGAAATATTCGCCGGGGAATATTTCAAGAAGCTCGTCTATTAAAGCATAATAAAATTTAAGCGTTTCGGGGTTTCCGCCGCAAAGAATATCGTCAAAAACGCCGCCGTGAATTTTAGGCTCAATGTCCTTTCCCGTACACGAAAGCTCGGGAAATACCGAAAGAATAGCCGTTGTGTGACCCGGAAAATCAATTTCTGGAATAACCTCTATATGGCGAACGCGGCAGTATTCGACAATATCTTTAAGCTCTTTTTTTGTATAATAGCCCTTGTATTCGTCGTCGCTGAAGCCCTCAATATCAAAATGAGAACCTTTTCTTACAGAGCCTTTTTCCGTAAGAAGCGGAAAGCGCTCGCTTTCGATTCTGAAGCCCTGGTCGTCGGAAAGATGAAAATGAAATTTATTGAATTTTAAAAGAGCCGCCGCATCTATCATTTTTTTGATTTCGTCAACCGTGAAAAAGTGACGGCAGGAGTCTATCATAAACCCGCGATAGGGGTATTCCGGTTCGTCCGAAATGTACATATGCGGCAGGCACCCGCGATAGTTCATTAAAAGCTGTTTTAAGGTGCACTCGCCGTAATAAAGCCCAGCGTCGTCCGAAGCCTCTATAAGAACGCCCGAGCCGTCAACCGTAAGACGGTAGCTTTCTTTTATAAAAAGCTCTTTTGATATGCGCTTTGTGACCTTTGGCATATTGGTTTCTCTTGAAAAGGTCAGCATACCGCCCGAAAGCTCAAGCTTTTTCGGCGTGGGTAAAAGGTACATAAACGTTCCCCCTGTTTAACTGAAAGTAAATACAAGAAATATATTATATAATACTATTATTTGCGCGTTATGTCAATGAATAAGAACGCCGCATGGGCATAGCAATAAACTATTCTTTTGTAATAAACAATGTATCGTATGCTTCAATCCCAACTTTGCCCGACACGGTTTTGCCGCGTAAAACATCTTTATAATCGCCCTTGAGATTTGCGAATACGGGCGTATCTTTCATATTAACGGCAAAAATATACTCTTTATCGCCTTTTGTTCTTGAAGAAACAATTGCGCCGTCAGAAACGTCTATAAGCGGTTTTATATCCGTCCCGTTTTTAACGGCGTTTGCAAGCGCCTCGTAAAAACAGACGTCGTTTCCCAATTGTGCATAAAGAATTACACAGCCTTTTCCCACATTGTTTTTTGTGACCGCCGGGCAGTCTTTAAGAGCGCCCGTTTTATAAACCGCAAGCGCTTTTGCTTCGGTTAAAGAAAGCTTTTGAACAAGCCCCGAAAGCGTTGCCTGCGAATTGTCGGCGTATTTCAGAACAGGCTCTTCGCCCGTTTGATTTTTAAGCTCTGCGGCGGTTATTTCGGACGTAACAAAAGCCCCTGCCATTTCTTTGAAAAGCCCCGGTTCAAGAAGCTCGCGCATACGGTTAAACTCGTCGCGCGTGCCGCATTGCGTGTTAAGCACAAGCGTGCCGCCGTTTTCTGCAAAGCTTTTGAATTTTTCAACATCTTCTTCAGACGTGATTCTGTAATTCGGCAAAACAAGAAGCTTGTATTTTGAAAAATCCGCGTCAATGCCTATAACATCTACATTTGTTTTAAGGCTGTTTTTTAATCCGCCGTAAGCGTTAAAAAATTCTTCGTCGTAAGGACCGTCAACGACCCACCCCAAAGACCCCCAGCTGTTTTCGTAGGAGTATATAACGGCAGCCTCGGAATTTGTCTTTGCGCCGTCAATAAGGTTGTAGTAATCTTTTATTTCCGAAGAAAGCTTTTTATAAACCTGCTCGGTTTCGGCTCTCGGGCGCTTGTCTCTTCCGAGGACGCTGCCGTATTCCTGCTCGGTGCCGCCTATGGGCGTGCGCCATTCAAAGAAAACCGTCCCGAACGCGCCGTGTGAAATGTTGAGCCATGTTTGCGCGCGAATAATTTCCGCGGGAGAATTTGCATCGACAAAAGCCTTTTGCTCGGCAACGAGAAACTTATTTTGCTCTTTTCCGAGGTATCTGTCAAAGCTGTGCTCCATCGACGCGCGAAGCTGTATTCTGTAATTTTCGCCGTGCGGCTGACCGACATAATTATCCCACGCCGCAAAATCAAGATACTTACTGCCCTCAAAGCAGTTGACCGACCAGTTTGCGCCCGGCCAGTTTGTATAAAGAAATCTTCCGGGCGAATACTTTCTTAAAATCTTCGCCTCGCCCGAAAGCAGTCTGTTGAAGGTAAAAGAAAAATATTTTCTGTAGTCAAGCTGAATTTCGGGGGTCATACCGCCTTCGCAGGCGTTCACGGGAATTTCGATTTCGGAAAAACCGTTGTAGACGTTTGACCACATCTGAGTAAACCACGCGTCATTCAGCTTTTCTATTGTGCCGTATTTGTTTTTCAAAAATTCTCTGAAGCCCTTGTTGCAGTTCTCGTCAAAATCATAAAACGGAAAGCCCGGCTCGTTGTCAAGCTGCCAGCCCACAACGTTTTTGTGACTGCCCAAAGCCTTTGCTTCTTCTTCGGTAATTTTAAAAGCGTATTCTAAAAAAATATCGCTTGAAAGGCACTGACCCTTTCTGCCGCCGAAATTATAATGACCGTTACTGTTTCCGCCCTTTATCTCGGGGTATTTTTTATAAAGCCACGCGGGGCACACCGCGCTTACGGTGCCGAGAATAACTTTTATTCCGTGGCGCTCGGCACAGTCTATTGCGCGCCTCATGGGTTCAAAGTTATATTCGCCCTCGCGCGGTTCAAAAAAGCTCCACGCAAACTCGCCCATTCTTACGGCATTAAAGCCCAATTCTTCCATCTTTTTAAAATCTTCGTCCCATTCGCTTTCTTTCCACCATTCGGGATAGTAAGATGCACCCAATAAAAATTCGCTCATGAAATCACGTCACCTTGCAGTTTTATAAGCTTATTCTAACACATATTCCGCGCATTTTCTACTACACTTTTCTTCTGTAAATAATAAAACCCCGCAAGGTTTGCCGAAGCGCACCCGCGGGGTTATGAGGGGATATTTTTACTGCACAGGCACACTTGCTTTTGAATTGATTACGCAAGTTCTGTGCGATGCGTTTATAACCGAATAGTTATTATTTGAAAGAATTACAGCACAACAATGTTACTATGTCAATAACTATTTGGTTATAAGAGGTGAAGAAATGGCGTTTTACCGCAGAATACGGGATTTAAGAGAGGACAGCGACTTTACGCAAAATTATGTTGCGTCTTATCTCGGTATGAAACAGCCGCAATATTACAGATACGAATGCGGCTACCGAGACGTGCCGACAGATGTTTTGATTGCGCTTGCAAAGCTTTACAACACATCGACGGACTATATTTTAGGTTTAACGGACAAGAAATAATTAAAGTGGCAAAACCACTGACCTCTTTCTCTTATAAAATTACATCGGGCAGTAAAAACTCTCGCTTTTACTGCCCGATAATTTTGTGGGGGAAATATGCTTTAAAAAGTATTCAGATGCATACAGAAGTCTTTACAGCCTGTTTTTTAATACATTCCGCCGCCCTGTGCCGCCGCCATTGCCGCCGCGTTAGCCGCGTCCTGTGCGGGGTCGGGCTTGTCGGTTACAAGGCTTTCTGTGGTAAGAACCATCGAAGCTACGCTTGAAGCGTTCTGCAAAGCAGAGCGTGTAACCTTTGTGGGGTCAAGAATGCCTGCTTCTGCCATATCGGTATATTCTTCTGTTGCAAAGTTGAAGCCGTAGCCCTTTTTGCCCGAGCGAAGAATGCCGTCGATAATTACGGAGCCTTCAAGACCTGCGTTAGCGGCTATCTGACGGACGGGCTCTTCAATAGCTTTAAGAACTATCTTTGCGCCTGTCTTAACGTCGATGTCGTCAAGCGTGCCGATATACTCTTTAAGAGCGGGAATAGCGTTAAGAAGCGCAACGCCGCCGCCTGCAACGTAACCCTCTTCAACAGCCGCCTTTGTAGCCGCAAGAGCGTCTTCGATTCTGAGCTTCATTTCTTTCATTTCGGTTTCGGTTGCCGCGCCTACGCGGATTACGGCAACGCCGCCCGAAAGCTTTGCAAGTCTTTCCTGAAGCTTTTCTCTGTCGAAATCGGAGGTGGTTGTTTCTATCTGAGACTTAATCTGGGCTACACGGTTCTTAATCTCACCGTTGTCGCCTGCGCCGTCAACGATGATTGTGTTTTCTTTCTGAACCTTGACCTGACGCGCTCTGCCGAGCTGTGAAACGTCTGCGTCTTTGAGCTCAAGACCGAGTTCTTCTGTAATAACCTCGCCGCCGGTAAGGATTGCGATGTCGCGAAGCATTTCTTTTCTTCTGTCGCCGAAGCCGGGCGCTTTAACGCCGACGCATGTAAACGTGCCGCGAAGCTTGTTTACAAGAAGCGTTGCAAGTGCTTCGCCCTCAATATCCTCGGCAATAATAACAAGCTTTTTGCCTGCCTGAACAATCTTTTCAAGAAGCGGAAGAATCTCTTGGATAGAAGAAATCTTTTTGTCGGTAATAAGAATGTAAGCGTCATCGATAACGGCTTCCATTTTATCGGTATCTGTTACCATATAAGGTGAAATGTAGCCGCGGTCGAACTGCAT
>DJRI01000098.1:72893-86406 GCA_002440045.1 Ruminococcaceae bacterium UBA6364
GTAACCTTTTCCATAGCCTCGGCTATAAGCTTGCCTATGTTTTCGTCGGCAGCCGAAATCGTTGCTATACGCGCGATGTCGCCTGAATTTTTAACGGGCTTTGAGTCTGCCTTGATGGTTGCGACAACGTTATCAACAGCACCCTTAATGCCTTTTTTAACCTGCATCGGGTTTGCGCCTGCGGCAACGTTCTTCATACCCTCTCTTACAAGAGCCTGTGCAAGAAGCGTTGCGGTTGTTGTGCCGTCGCCTGCAACGTCGTTTGTTTTTGTTGCAACCTCTTTAACAAGCTGAGCGCCCATATTCTCAAAGGGGTCTTCAAGCTCAACCTCTTTTGCAATTGTAACGCCGTCGTTTGTAATAAGCGGTGCGCCGTATTTTTTATCAAGAACAACGTTTCTGCCCTTGGGGCCTAACGTAATTTTAACGGTATTGCTTAATTTATCTATACCTGCCTGAAGAGCTTTTCTTGCTTCTTCACCGTAAACAATTTGCTTTGCCATAAAAAATTCCTCCTATCAGTCGACTATTGCAAGAATGTCGCTTTGACGGACTATAACAAGCTTTTCGCCGTCAAGCTTAACTTCGGTGCCCGAATATTTGCTTAAAATAACCTTGTCGCCGACCTTGACTTCCATTTTAACCTCTTTGCCGTCAACAACTCCGCCGGGGCCGACCGCAAGAATTTCGGCAGTCTGGGGTTTTTCCTGTGCGGAAGCGGCAAGAATTATGCCGCCCTTTGTGGTTTCCTCTGCTTCGCAGAATTTAAGAACGACTCTGTCGCCTAAGGGCTTAAGATTCATATTGAATTACCTCCTAAAAAAGATAATATTATTAACATTTGTTTAGCACTCACATCTTCCGAGTGCTAATTATAATAATAACCCGTTTTCCGAAAAAATCAAGCCTTTTTTCAAAAAATTTTTCCTCAAAACCCAATGTTTACAAATAGGTAACATAATTGTTACTTGTAAAACTCATACATATATAGTAAAATATGCTCCCACGGAATGAATTGACCAAAAACCGATTTTTCGGCGTTTTATAAAGGAGTAAGTTGAGTGGACGCATCTGCGCTTAAAAGCAAAACCGACGATTCTTCCCGCAAATTTATTTACACAACCGCATTTTTGGCGGCACTTCTTCCCGAATATATTGCCCCCCTGCTGACTCTTGCAGGCTTTGTTGTGTTTAAAAGAAGGTATTCTTTGACCTCGCAAAAGGTGCGCCTCGGCACCGTAGGCAAGGTCTTTCTCGCGTTTATGTGCTACAGCCTTTTAAGCTCGCTGTGGTCGCTCACGCCGCTTTATTCCGCCGCAATTTCGCTTTTGTGGATGGGAATGCTTCTCGGCTCGTTTATGGTGTCTAACCTCGTCGTGAAAAAAAGTCAGCTTGAAACGCTTGTAACGGCATTTTCCTTGGGCGGCGGCGCAGTCGGCGGCATTGGGCTTTTGCAATATGTTGTGCTTATGTTAAAAGGGCACATTTTAAACCCGCTTTGGGGCTTTTTTGATAAAATAATATATGAGTTTATGCCGTTTGATATTACCTACACCGCAACCGTGTGGGAAAAATCACGCGCGGCGTCCACGTTTGACAATCCGCTTATCTGCGCGACGTATTTAATAATGATTCTTCCCATAGCCGTTTACGGCTTTATAAGCGGCGAAAAAAAGCACCGCAGGCTGTGCGGAATTTCGGCTGTCCTCATATTGGGCGGCATAGCCGGCACAACCTCGCGCGGGGCGGCGCTTGCCGTTACGGCGTCGCTTGTGGTGCTTCTTTTTATGAACTCAAAAAAGGCGCTCAGCGTTTTTGTAACAATTTTGGCTTCGGCAGGGATTTTTATTCTCGGCATTGTCAAGCGAAACGAAATTCTTGAATTTGACCTTGAAAAATCAACCGACTCTCGCCTTAAAATGTGGGAGGCATGCTTTAAATCCATTTCAGAAAGGCCGCTTATTGGCTTTGGCGCGGGGTGCGAAAGCACGGCGCAAAGAATGGCCGAGTTCGGCGTTCGCCGCCCGCACGCGCACAGCCTTTATATAGAAATGACTTCGGAATTGGGAATTTTGGGTCTTTTGTTTTTATTTGTCGTTTTCGGATTTATTATATACGATATTATAAAGCTCATTAAGCTCGGCGACGGCTGGGGCAAGCTCGGCATAGCTTTTCTCGCGATATTCGTCGGCTTTGCGGTAATTTCGCTTACGGAATTTACACTTCAGACGCCTAAAGAGCTTCAATATTTTATGCTCGTCCTCGGCATGCTTGAAGCAACAAAGCGAATGGCAATCGAGAACAAGACGGAATACGGCAAAGAAAGAAAAGAAATTCTAAAAGAAGAAAAAGTCAAAGAGTACACGCCTGTATAAAGCCTAAAACACAAAACGCACCGCTTTAATTGCATTATACCGATTGTTAAATTGCGCGAACGGCAAGCCCGTTAAAAAAGTTGAAAAAGATTCAAAAAATCTTTCAAAAAACTGTTGACAAATCGCGAATTTGATGTTATATTATCTAAGCACTTGCGAGAGTGGCGGAATCGGCAGACGCGCACGTTTGAGGGGCGTGTGTAGCAGTACGTACGGGTTCAAGTCCCGTCTCTCGCACCAAAAAAGCAGTGATTGAACAATCACTGCTTTTTTTGATATTTGCCATATTATCAAAAACTGCGGGAGCTGTAAAAACCTTTTTTACAGCTCCCTTTTCAATACTTACTTAATTAACTTATTTGTTCTCTTCAAGCACTTTTTTGGCGGCGGCAAGAAGAATTTCAAGACCCTTTTTAAGCGTCTCCTCGTCCGCAAGAAGGCACGGCATAAGCTTAACAACGTCGTTGTTTCTGCCCGCGCGCTCAACGATAAGACCGTTATTGAAGCACTCTTTTACAATACCCTTTGAAATTACGTCGGGTTTAACCTTGATGCAATCAATGCCCCACATAAAGCCAACGCCGCGAATTTCAATTCTTTCGTCAAGGGCGGCAACCTTGTCAAGGTATTCTTTGATTATTGCGCTTTTTCTTCTTACGCCTTCTTCAACCTTTTCGTTAAGCATAACTTCAAGTCCCGCTTTTGCGGCAACAATTGAAAGCTGACTGCCCCTGAAGGTTCCGTTATGCTCGCCGGGCGACCAAACGTCAAGCTCGGGCTTAAAGAGCGTAAGCGCAAACGGCATTCCGTAACCGCCGATGGATTTTGAAACGGTAACTATATCGGGTACTATGCCCGCTCTTTCAAACGAGAAGAATGTTCCCGTTCTTGCAGAGCCGACCTGAATATCGTCGCAGATAAGAAGTATGTCGTTTTTGGTGCAGAACTCGCGAAGACCCTGTAAAAATTCGTTTGAGAAAACGTATATTCCGCCGTCCGACTGAACAGGCTCGATAATGACCGCGGCAGGCTTTTTAACGCCTGAATGGTCGTCGTCAAGAAGTGTTTGCATATACTTTATAACGTCAAGCTCGGGGAACATATAAGGCGCGGGAATATGCGTTACGTTTTCAAGCTCTACGCCCGCACCCTCTCTTGAAGCGCGGTCCGTGGTAAGCGCCAAAGAGCCAAGGGTCATTCCGTGGAAAGCGCCCATAAACGCAAATACGTTATTTCTCTTTTTAACTTTTCTTGCAAGCTTGAGCGCCGCTTCAACGGCGTTTGTGCCTGTGGGGCCGGGGAACTGAATTTTGTAGTTAAGGCCCCTCGGAATAAGCACGTTCTTTTCAAAAAAGTCAATAAAATCGCGCTTTGCCGATGTAAACATATCAAGCGAATGAATGATTCCGTCGCTTTCAAGATAATCTATAACTCTTTTTTTGATATAGTCGTTGTTGTGACCGTAGTTTAAAGCGCCGGCGCCGCAGAAAAAGTCGATATACTGCTTGCCGTCTTCTGCATATATCACAGAGCCTTTTGCCTTTGTGAAAACCGCCGGAAAGCTTCTGCAATAAGAGCGCACCTCGGATTCGTACTGTTCAAAAACCGATGTATTCATAATATTTTTCACTCCGTAAAAGAATATTAAATAACCCGAACGGCACCGAGAAACCCCGAGTGCCGTCGAAGGAATTTTTGCTGAAAAGCGTTATTATTTTTTGCCCGATTTTCTTTCGGCTATTTCGGCAACCATTTGCTGCTGCTTCTTTTCGGTTATTGTGTAGAAGAGCATCGGAATAATTGTGCCGACCATGCTGAGTGCGCCCGCAAGAATAAGAATGTTCCAGAGAAGTCCTTTGCCCTCTTCCGAAATTGCGGGAGACATTGCGGGGTTGATGCCCGCCCAGCTGTATGAGAACACGCCGATAAACGCGCCGACAGCCATACCGATTTTGTTGATGAAGGTCTGCATGGCAAAGCAGATACCCTCGGCTCTTTCGCCTGTTTTCCACTCAAGGTAGTCAACAGTGTCGCCTATCATAGCATAGGTAATAATGTTGTTTACGCCCTGCGGAATGCCGAGAAGAACAAGACCGATTGCGCACACGACAAGCTTCCAGGGTGCGTCGTAGCCGATGAAATACATAGCGAACATTACAACCGCGCCGAGAACGTGAACGGCGATATATGCCCATTTCTTTGTGAATTTCTTTGTCATCCACGGCACAAGAAGCGAAGCGACAAGTCCGCCGGGAACAACAAGAAGCGTAATAAGACTGTAAAGTCCTTCGTTGTTAAGAACGTATTTTGCGAAATAAAGTCCGCCGGTGTAGGTATAAACCATTCTCGCACCGCCGAGAATGCCCGAAAGAACAACAAGAAGAAGCTCTTTGTTTTTGAAAAGAAGCTTTAAGTTGTGGCCGAGTGAGGGCGGCGTATCGGTAGAAGTGAAACGCTCTTTTGTGTTGTTGAAGCCGTAGTAGAACATGGGTATGGCAATAACAACAAACACTGCGGCGCAAATGAAATAAGTCCATTTAAGAGCATCTGCATTTTTATAAATACAATCTCGTTTAACCGTTCCTATAAGAGCTTCTGCGACGCCGTCGTCTGCGGTATATTTATACTTTGCAGTAACTGCAGATGTAATTATCGGAACGCCTACGGTAACGATACCCGCGCCGAGCGTGCACACAAGACGCGTAACGGTAAGAAGGTTTCCGCGGACTATTGTGTCGTTTGTCATACATGTTGAAAGTCCCCAATAAGGAACGTCGGCAACAGTGTAAACAACCGACCACAAAACATATACAACCGAAATAATTACAAAGGTTGAAAGAGTTTTTGCGGGTAAAAACGGGAAGAAGCAGATTATTGTCATAACCGCTATCGGAATAGCCATCCATTTAAGATACGGGCGGCATTTGCCCCATTTTGTTCTTGTACGGTCAACTATAGAACCCATTATCGGGTCGTTGAGAGCGTCGAAAACGCGGCAGCCGAGCATAAGGAAAGCAACAGCCATAGCGCCGGTTATAGAACCGAATATGCCGCCTTTTTCAACGCTTCCGAAAAGAAGCGCGTCGGTCATAAAGATTGTAAGGTAAGAACCGATTATTGTGCAGATAAGGTTCTGACCGAAGCCCGTAACGGCATATGCCACGGCTTCTTTCGGCTGAAGTCCGTCGCCGGGCTTTGTGCCGTACACTTTGTGAAGCATATCGTTGATTTTCATAAAAATGTCTCCTTTAAACTCAATCGGCGATGGTTGCCGTTTTGATTCTTATGGGGGTTACGGGCGTTGAACGCTCGCCGCCGAAGCTCATTCTTCTTTCGGTTTTTAAAAAGTCATCAACGGTTTCCATTCCGCTTATTACCTTGCCGAACGCCGCATACTGCCCGTCAAGAAAGCTGCAGTCGTCATAGCAAATAAAGAACTGACTGCTTGCAGAGTCGGGATTGCTGCTTCGAGCCATCGAAACAATGCCGCGTGTGTGCGAAAGAGGATTGTTGACGCCGTTTTGTAAAAACTCGCCCTTAATATTTTCGTCGCTTCCGCCGCAGCCCGTTCCTTCGGGGTCGCCGCCCTGCGCCATAAATCCGTCGATTACGCGGTGAAAGGTAAGACCGTCGTAAAAGCCGCTTTTAACAAGCTTTTCAAAATTTTTCACGGTAATGGGCGCGTATTCGGGATAAAGCTCAATAACAAACTCCCCGCCGTTTTCCATAACCACTTTTACCTTTGACATTCTTGTTCCTCCTTAATCCGTTATCGGATTTATTACATAATTTTCTGACATTTTGGAAACCTGCTTTACCGTCATATTGTAATTATTCGTGGCGGTCTTTTGCTTGTTTATTATATCCACGGTGTAGTCATATGCATAATTTGCATTGATAACGCCGCCTGTAGACGCATCTATTTCAACTGTGACTTTGCCGTTTTTAAGCCATATCGCTTTAAATGCCGTGTCGCTGTTTGTGTTGTATGTGGGAAGGTCAAACACCTTGCCGTAAGGAAGCTTTAAGCGTTCCGAATACTGACCGCTTTTATAGGGGTATGTAGTTGCGTCGTAGCTGTAGTTGTTCATATTGACGGTTATTGTGATTTTTCCGTCGTTATAAACAAGCGAAACATCTTTAACATCGGCTGACGTGAGCTTGCACGACCAGGTGTACTGTGTAACCGGGAAATAGTAGTAGTGCTGAGACGTGCCGCTTTGAACCGTTCTTTTTGTTTCTTTCGGTGTATAAACCTGCTCCGACTCTGCAATGGATTTGTCAAGCTGAGCCATCATTTGTTCATACTCATTTTCGTCAAAAAGAGATTTCATTGACTCCATAGAGCTTTTAACGCGTTTAAGGTATGCCGTGTACTCCATATTTGTAACATTGAGCGAGGAAAGAGGCGCGCCCTTTGCCGTAACCTTCATAGAAGTGCATGTGTCAACGCGCGTTCTCTGAAAGCCGGGCTTTCTCGATTTGACCCAGTTAAGCTCGGTGCAAAGATATTCAAGAATTTCGTCGCTGCTGAACATATCTTCAATTTCGAGCGAATATCTCAAAACCTTGAGCGCGTCGCTTGTTGTCACCTTGCCGTCGCCGTCCGCGTCAAGACTTTTATTCTTAGGCATATCTTCTATGCCGATAGCAACCCTTAAGATATAAAGAGCGTCCGACGAAGCGATTTTCCCGTCGCTGTCGGCGTCAAATGCGTCAAAGCGTGCAAGGATTTTTTTCGTCGCCGCCCTGTCTTTTTCGGCGGCAAACGCCGTCACCGAAAGAACCGAAAAAAGCAAGACTGCCGAAAGAAGCACACAAAGAAATCTTTTCATAACAAATCCTTCTTTTTTATTTAAAGTTGAATGCCGCTTTTAAGAATTTCATGGTTTGCGAAACAATAAGCTCGTCGCACTCCTCCTGCGGCTTGCCTATATAAGTTGAAAATCTTTTTTTATAATACTCGCATGCAGTCGAAAACTGCAGCATCATAAAAACATTGTCGAGCAAAAACGCGAAAAAACGCGGGTCAACGTCGTCTCTGACGTCGCCTGTTTTTTGTGCGCGCTCAATTTCGCTGACGTATATACTCGCCGAAATTTCTTCAATCTTGCGCGAAAACTCGGCAAGCTGTTCAAAACTGCCGTCGGAAGTGAGGGCGCAGTAAAGCTTTATAAGTTCCGGCTTTTCGCGCGAAAAAGAAACAAGCTTTCTTATAATTATTTCGGCTTTAAGAGCAATGTCCTCGTCGGACTGTGCAAGTGCCGAAAGCACGTCTTCAAGCTGAGAAAGCCCGTCTTTTACAACAAAAGAAAACATTTCTTCCTTGCTTTCAAAGTATTTATACACCGCGCCCACGCTTATACCCGATTTTTTTGCGATTTGCGAAACGGAGGTGTTCTGAAATCCGTTATCGGCAAATTCTTCGGTTATAACGCGCAGAATACGCTCGCGTTTTTCTTTGGGCAATTTTTCAAATGTTTTTTTGCAGCAGGGGTTTGAGTCAGCCATATTTACTCCGATATTCACAGTGTACGCAAAAAAAGCCGCCGCTTAGCGATTACTTACATAATGCGTCAGCTTTTATAATACCATTATATCACGCCAAAATCAATAATAATGATAACCAAATTTGCATTATTTTTTTCGGCAAACGTCCTTTCGGAACAAAAAAATCGGAGCGCCGCGCAAAAAAGCCGCAGCCGCCCCGATAAACCGTATTGTTTTTTATTTTTTCTTTCCGCGTTTCTTTTTTAAAGCCACTATTGCTGCCGCGCCCGAAAGCACCGCCGCGCCGCAAGCCCCGATAAGAGCCGCCTTTTGTTTTAGCATTCCGTCGGCGTCCCAAATATAGCAAAGCTCCGCCAAAACGCCGTCGCCGCAAAGGTCCTTATAAGTCAAAAACTCGGTAGAATAGCTTCCGTCCTCATAAAGATTGAACACGCGCACGCCGCGGTTTCTTGCGCCGTAGCACCTGAAAGACGCGCACGAAGTCTGAATATAGTCAATTCCGTCAAGCGAAGCTTCAAAGCAGTTCGGGTGGTCGTGGCCGAAAATAACAGCTTTAACATCGCCGCACTCTTTAAGCGCCGCAGTCTGACCGTTATCGTCGCTCACAACCGACGGATATTCGTATATTTCGCCGTCAATTCCGCTTTTAAGACGGAAAAACCTGCCTTTTCCCTCGTCACAGCCCTGCACAGCGCCTTTGTCGTTTTCGCCGCATTCCTCTAAAAACTCAAGCTCCGTTCTCATGGGGATATGCTGAAACATCAAAGACGGCACGGGTTTTCCGCCGTTTTGCGCTTTAAGCTCCGCGCTTTTTTTCTTATACCACTCAACGGCCTCGGGCTTTACGCATTCAAAGCACTTATCCTGTTCGCGGTCGTACCAAGCGGAATCAAGCATATAGAGGTTATAGCATATTTTCTTGCCGTCCTCTGAATAAATCGGAATATTATATGTGTCGCAATCGGGCGAAGCGGGGTCGTCAAGTCCGACGCAGTTTTTATACGAGCGGTAAATATCCGCCTGCTCGTCTTTTGTGTGGCGGTTTCTGTCGTCGTGATTGCCGTAAATCATCGCAAACGGAATATTTCTTTTTTCAATCGGCGCAACAACGTTGTCTATCGCCTTTTTCATTGCGCCGAATTCTTTTTCTTTTGTGTCAAGCACAATCCTGCTGCCGAAGCGCGCGTCGCAAAGGTGATTGCCGAGAATGTTGTCGCCCGTAAGCACAACAAGGTCGGGCTTTACTCTGTCATATGCAATATTCAGCATTCTAACCATAGTCGGTCTTACAAACTGAAGGTCCTGCGGGTCGCTGACCTGAAGCAAGGTGAATTTTCCGTTTTTAAATTTAAGATTCATAAGCTCTCCGAAAACAATTATTTATATTGGTAAAAACATTTTTGCAAAGCCGAAGTACACAAGAAGCGACACGGCGTCAACAATCGTGGTAATAAAGGGACTTGCCATAACAGCGGGGTCAAAGCCGAGCTTTTTCGCAACTATCGGGAGCGAACAGCCTATAAGCTTTGCGCATATTACCGTTACCCAAAGCGTTAAAGCAACAACAAGCGCAACGGTTACGGAAACGTCCGAATTGCCCATTAAAAGCCCGTCTATCAAAATAACCTTTAAAAATGCGGCTGCTGCAAGCGAAATGCCGCAAAGAATAGACACGCGAAACTCTTTCCACATAACCTTGAAAACGTCTTTCACGCCGATTTCGCCGAGCGACAGTCCGCGGATTATCGTAACCGAAGCCTGACTGCCCGAGTTGCCGCCCGTATCCATAAGCATGGGAATAAACGCAGTAAGCACAACGAGCTTTGAAAGCGCGTCTTCAAACGAAGAAATAATTATCCCCGTAAACGTTGCCGAAACCATAAGTATGAGAAGCCACGGGATACGCGATTTCCATATTGAAAACGGCGTTGTGCGAAGATAGGGCTTGTCTGTCGGCGTAATAGCCGCCATTTTCTGGAAGTCCTCTTCCGCCTCCTCCTGCAAAACGTCCATAGCGTCGTCAACGGTAACGATACCGACAAGGCAAAATTCGTTATCGACAACGGGAAGCGAAAGAAAATCGTATTTATTGAAAAGCGCGGCAACCTCTTCTTTGTCGGTGTGGGTTTTTACGGAGATTATGTTCGTCTCCATAACGTCCGAAATTTTCTCGCTGTCGTCACAGGTCAAAAGGTCTTTTGCCGTGATTATTCCGAGAAGCTTGTGCTTTTCGACAACATAACAGGTATAAACCGTTTCAGAGCGAATACCCGCGGATTTGACTTTTTTAAGCGCGTCGCCTATTGTCATCGACGGCAAAAGTGAAATGTACTCAAGCGTCATTATGCTGCCGGCGCTGTCCTCGGGATAATTTAAAATTGTGTTTATAGCCGTGCGCTTTTCGCCCGAAAGCGCAAGCATTCTTTCAACAACGTTGGCGGGCATTTCTTCTATGACGTCAACCGCGTCGTCGATGAACATATCGTCCATAATGCCCTTGATTTCGGTGTCGGTAAGCGCTAAAAGGAGCACCTGCTCCTCCTCCTGACCGAGATATGTGAAAACCTCGGCGGCGCGCTCTTTTGGAATAAGTCTGAAAAGGATAACCATATCCTTTTCGTCAAGCTCAGGGAAAAGCTCGGCTATATCGACAGGGTTAAGTGTGTCAAAAATGCTTTTTATAGCCTTGTACTGCTTATCCTGAAGAAGTCTTTCAAAGATTTCTTTGTTCATTTTGTCTTACCTCCTTCATATTTTGCCGAAAGAAAGCGCCTTTTTGGTGCACCTTAAGGCAATTCAACAGAGTATAAGACACGGGTAAAAAAACAGACCCGAACGAGTCAGGCCGACGATATTAAAGCAACGTGCCGAAAAAGCCCGAAACAGCCATGCGTTCCGGAGGTTGCCCGTTATCATCGGTATTGACAAAAAGTCTGCTTCGCCCATGTCCGCCGCTACTGCCGGAATCCATTATCTGTTCACGCCCTTTCGTTATTTTTTACGCGGATTTTCTCCACAGAATAATATATAACTTTGCCCCTTTTTTGTCAAGAAAAAATTCCCGCGTTTAGGCATAACAGAGACCCGCTTCGGCTCTCTTAGGCTTAGGTCGAACCCGGTTATGCTTATGCTTTATAAAATCAAAAAAACGCCCCTTGCGTTTTGCGCGCAAAGGGCGTTGAATTATTCACTGATTCGCAGATTCAAAAATCAGTCGCCGCTGCCGCCGATGAGGCCGATGATGAACTGAAGAACGATAGCGATTGTGTTGATTACGTTGGAAAGGATGCCGAAAGTCTTGGAAGTAGCTTCGGAATGCTTTTCGCCGCAAACCTTGCAGGTGTCGGAAAGTGTTTCATTGCCTTCTTCGTCTGTGATTACGTCGTAGGAATGAAGCTCTTTGCCGTATGCGTCGCCGCAAACGCTGCAAACGTTCCAGTGATAGCCGTTATCGGTGTGATAGGGCTCAACAGCAACGTGATAAACGCTGAGGGGCATTTCCTGAGAGTAAGCAACAGCTGTTTCGTCGCCGTTCTTGTACTCAACGGCAAACTTAACGATTTTGCCGTTATAGGACTCGTCAAAAGCGAAATCCTTATGAAGGTGAACGAATGTAGATGCCTCTTCGCCGGACTCTTCGTCAACGCTTGTTACCTCAACGAGAATGTACTCGTCGATAACTTCAACGCCGCGGTTCTCATAGCCGGGGAATTTAACGGTTTTGCCGGGGCATGTGTGTACGCCTTCAACGGTAACTTCGTCAAAGCAAATTACGTCGTCGCAGGCAGATGCCGAAACAGCGAGAACGCTGAAAAGCATGAGTACGCACAAAAAGACAGATAAAACTTTCTTTGTCATTTGTTAAGACTCCTTTAAAATTATTGAAGCTGAAGCCGATGGTGACACCAAAAGCGCACACATCAAACTGTGTTCACATTAATATTACTATTATTTTCAAAAAAAATCAATAGCTTTTGTAATATCGGCGCAAATTTTTTATATTTCATTTTCCGCATATTCTTTTTCAAGGTTTCTGCGCCAATGAAAAAGGTACTGCTGTGCTATGCCCTCGGTGCCTTTTATGCACTCGGGAAGCCCGTTTGGGTAAAGCTCACTTACAATTCTTTTGACCCAAACATCCCTCGGGAAAGCCTCTGTCCTGCCGAAGCCGTAAAGAAGCGAGCATTGCGCCACCTTTTCGCCCACGCCCTTAATTTTTAAAAGCTCTGCTTTTGCGTCTTCAAAGCTTTCTTTTTCAATGCGGGCGGGGTCAACTTCGCCTGTGCTGAACTTTTTTGCGGCGTCGATTATATATTTTGCCCTGAAGCCCGCGCGTATCGGGGCAAGGTCCGCTTCCGAAAGCGCCGCAAGCACCGAAGGCTCGGGGAAGGTATAGCCGCCCTCTGTTTTTTCGCCGAAGTTTTCGCAAAGGCGCTCTATAATACCTTTTATACGCGGAATGTTGTTGTTAGCGGAAATAATAAAAGAACAGACCGTTTCCCACGGCTCCTGACGAAGTATTCTTATGCCTGGGTATTCTTTGCAGGCGGTTTTAAGCTTTTCGTCCGAATACGAAGCGATTATTGCGGCGTAGTCTCTGTCAAGGTCAAAATATCTGCGCCAGATATTTTCAAAATCATCCTTGCTTGTATTAAAAAGCGTTATGCTGTCGCCCTCCTGCTTTAAACGAAGGTGCTTTTTAAAAGCAATTCCGCAAAAAGCGCCGTCGTCTGCGGCGCTCCAGCGAAACGCCTGACCGCAATCGAGCGTCAGCGCGATATTCAAATTGTCAACTTCTTTAAGAACGGTATTTTTGCCGTCGCTTTCAACTTTCATTTTATCACCGAAATAATTAAATGCCCCCTTTTCTGCCCTGTCAAGAAGCTTTTTTAAAAAACTTGATTTTCTACGTTTTTAACAATATTTTTTTAGGCGGTTTGTACTTTTTTTCATTGTTAAAAACAACCAAAATTTCTTGGAAAAATCGGCTCAAAAAAAATCGACTTTAAGTATAATTGTAAAGTCGCTAAAACATTCGGTATATTTTCGCTTTGGAAAAATTTTGTAGAAAAATATGAAGAATTTGTCGAAAACCCATTGATACAGCCGTTTACGGCGCAAGTTATAAACAGTTTCTACAAGGTTTTGAACATTTTTGAACACCATTTACGTTATACAGAATGTATAAATTTCGCACTTGTCATTTTGCCGACAGCGTTTTCGGGAAAGCAAAAAATCACAAAGCGCGCATAAAGAGCGAATAACCGCGCACCATATTTCAGAGTGAATTTTTTGTTGCGACAGAGGTGTATTTTTGTGATTAAAGGCGTAAACAAGCAGGTGCTTGAAATTAACGAAACCGACAACAGCTTTTTTGAAAAAGCCATATTTTTTGTAAAGCCCGAATATTCGGGATATTCCGAGGGGCGTTTAAGAGAAAACGCAAAAAAGGAGCTTTCTCTTGCGGGCGCTCCGCCGAAGCCCGGCATTTTAAAAAACAAGCCGCTTTTAAAAAAGTGCGCAAAAAACGGCGCACTGCTTTTTGCAGGCGTAGTTTTGGGACTTTTGATTTCGCTCTTGTTCAGATAAAGTGCTTGTAAGGAGGAGGGGCTTGGAAAAAACGTTCA
>DJRI01000098.1:86528-108313 GCA_002440045.1 Ruminococcaceae bacterium UBA6364
TTTTGCGGTCCGGACTTTTTTTACAGCCCCGCCTTTACACGCTTTTTTATGTGTGTTAAAATGAGCAATATAAAATAATGTATAAATTTGCGGCCGTCGCCGTTTTTCGGCGGCGGCAGGTGTAAACAGCCGAAGGAAGTTTTATAAATGAGATATAAATACATTTTTTGGGATTGGAACGGCACTCTTATAGACGACGTACAAAACGCCCTTTCATGTGTTAACGAAATGCTTGAAGAAATGGGCAGAAAAAGCATTACGCTTCGTGAATACTATTCTTACATAGAAACGCCCATTGTGAACTTTTACCGCCGCCTGCTTGCGCCAGAAGAGCCTGATTTTGAAAAAATATCAAAAGATTTTCACACAAACTATGAAAAGCATTTGCCGGAAACGCACCTTGCTTCAGGTGCAAAAGATGTGCTTTCTTCACTTAAAGAGCGCGGCGCAAAGCATTACATAATTACGGCTTCGCACACCGATGAAGCCGCCTCTTTAACAAAGCACTTCGGCATAGGCGAATATTTTGAAGAGATTTTGGGCGCGGACGACAACTACGCCGAAAGCAAAACCCAAAGAGCGATTGATTTTTTCAATAAAAAAGGCATTCCGCAGGGCGACGCACTGTTTGTGGGCGACACGCTTCACGACCTTGAGGTTGCAAACGCTTTGGGGATAGACTGCGTACTTGTTTCTTACGGCCACCAGGGGAAAAAGGCTCTTTTTGAAAGCGGCTGTTTTGTCGTTGACACATTAAAAGAGGTCGAAAACATTATTCTTGACGACAGGCGGGTTGATTTGCACTGCCATTCGACGCGCTCCGACGGCACGCTTACGCCGACAGAGCTTGTAAAGCACGCAAAAGACCTTGGGCTTTCTGCAATCGCGCTTACGGACCACGACTCTGTAAACGGCATAAAAGAAGCGCTCGAAGCCGCAGAAAAACTCGGATTTTCGCTTATTCCGGGAATTGAGTTTTCTGTTGCCGCCGACACGGAGCTTCACATAATCGGTCTTTTTTTGGACCCCGAAAACGGCGTTCTTTTAAAAACGATTGAGGGGCTTGTTTCAAGCCGCAGGCGGCGAATGGAGGATATTTGCGAAAAGCTTTCGGCGCTTTCCCTGCCAATTTCATATGAAGAAGCCCGGCTTGAAGCGGGCGGCGATTTTGTAGGGCGCGCGCACATTGCAAGGCTGATGATTAAAAAGGGCTATGTTTCATCGGTCAAAGAGGCGTTTTCAAAATATATCGGCATCGGCCGCCCTGCATATTCCGAGAAAAAAGAGCTTACGGTAAAAAGCGCCATAGAAGCAATAAGCGCGGCGGGCGGCTGCTCGTTTCTTGCCCACCTTAACCAGACGGGTTACAGCGACGAAAAGCTTTTTTCGGTGCTTTCTCAAATGAAAGAATACGGCCTTACGGGAATAGAGGGCTATTACCCCGAATACACAAAAGAGCAGACCGCCGCATATCGCACTATGGCTGGAAAGCTGGGGCTTGTTTTTTCGGGCGGCTCTGATTTTCACGGGAGCATTAAGCCCGCAATTGAGCTCGGCTCGGGCTTCGGCTCGCTTAACATTCCGTATTTTGTGCTCGAAAACATAAAACGTCACCGAGATACGCTTTATAAATAAAGAAATTTTTGTCAATAATATTACTGCCGCATAATTGCGGCGGTATTTTTTTGATTCGGAGGCACTTTTATGTTTTCGCAAATAAAAATTTCGGCAAAATCGCTTTTGAGCAAAAACACGCTCAGGCTGTTTTTTGCGTCGTTTCTTGCATTTTTTCTTAAAGCCGCGCTTGTGTTATCGGCGGCGCTTTTAACATATTTTTTTATGCGTTCCGATTATTTTGACGCGTTTATTTCGTTTTCAAACAAATACGTTATGTATTTTGCTTTGCTCTTCATTTTAAATGTTGTCAGAATTTTTATTTTGCTGTTTGTTTTTGCACTGACGCTCGGCGAAAAGTTTTTGTATTTTAAAAGAGCCGCGGGTGAAAAAGGCTCGCTTTCTTTGCTGTTTTCTTTTCTTTCGCCTAAAAAAGCGGCGCGGGCGTTTGCGCTTTATTGCAAAATATTCTTTTTAAAGCTTTTGTGGTTTCTTTTCTTTTTATCGCCTGCGGCGCTTTGCGGCGAAACGGTATTTTTTCTTTACCGCGCTTCGCGCCTTACGGTCGGGGCGTTTAATTCGCTTCTTTTCGGCGTGGCGTTTTTAGCCGTTTCGGGGCTTTGCTTTTTTCTTTTTGCCGCGCAAAGATTTTCGGCGGCGCCGTACTATATGTGCCTTGAAAACCTTTCGCCTAAAGAGGCGATTAAAAAAAGCGTCCGCTTTACGGACGGATTTTTAAAGCGTTTTGTCCTTTTTAAGCTCGGCTTTTTGGGCTGGGGCGCGCTTTCTTTTGCCGTTCTTCCCGCACTCTATGTCATACCTTATATAAAGCTTTCAAACGCGCGGTTTGTTTTTTGCGCGGTAAATTCAAGAGAAGCTTTAAAAGAAAAGGACGAATACCCGATAATACTGACTTCTGTAAATAAGCCTGTCGGCGAAATTTAATATTGCAAAAATCTTTTAATATCTTTTGCGAATTAAAAGTTAAGAATTTCTTAAAAAATGACAAATGTATTGAAATGAGAAATCAAATATGTTATGTTTAAATCAGAAAAAGTAATATCACACTAACTTTATTGCAATCCACCCGAAACACAGATTTTTTAATGCGGTTGACCCGCCCTATTGGCGCAGGTTTATAAATATTCTGAAAGAGGAGGGCGAAAATACAATGAAAAAAACCTCGGTAAAATTAAGCGATGTGCTCAAATTCAGCTTTTGGGGCGCAAAAAATAATTTGTTTTTTTGCGCCGAAAAACAACAAAAACAGTTTTACAACAAAAAAAGCTAAGGAGCATATTATATTATGAAAACAACAAAAAAATTAATTTCATTGATATTAGCATTAGCCTTTACATTTTTAATGTGCCAGACTCTTGCTTATGCAGAAGAGGCGGAGGATTACGGCGGAATAGATATTTCGCTGTATACAAAAAGCGAATTGGATTTATCGCAATATACGCTCGATGATATAAGAGCCATGTCATCGGAAGAATATTTAAACTTGGTCAAGGAATTTGAACGTGTTTATGACCCTTATGACTCTTATGTTGCAGAAGATTTATCCCTTACAAACAGCACCGATTTAACCGATGAAAACGGCACTGTTTCTACTCAATGGAAATCCGGAACAATCAACAAAGAAGGAGAATATACAGAAAGTCGCACTCATGAGTATATTACCGCGATTGCCTGTACTGTATTGGATAATGACAAAGGCTTTTTCGCAAACAATGCCACAGCAAACATCGTTATTTCTCTGTGCATTTCGCTCGCATCTCTGTTGCCGGATACAGACGAAAATGAAGTAATCCTTTTTCTTGGGCATTTTTATAACCCGGATACGCAAAAAAATTATGTCGGCAGCACAACAAATACAGCAAGAACAAATGCCGAAAAACATTTTAAAGCCGCCGTCCTTTCCGCAAGCTATGGCGCAATGGACGAAGCGTATGAACATTTGGGGCGCTGCCTGCATTATGTTCAGGATGTAAACGTTCCGCACCATGCGGCAAATGTTATTGGAACAAACCCATCGCACAGTTCTTTCGAAGAATATGCTTTAGAGAATCAAGAAGCCTATCTTGAAAATTTTAGAACAATTTCTGTATCTAATTACAGGAATGCTTATTCATGGGATATCGGAACCATTACACACAAAGCTGCCGCTGAAGCGAAGCCGATGATTTCACATGTCAACAACATTTTGGATAAGTCCGAATGGTCGGAATACGCGCGCATAACTATGCAAAACGCAACAAGATACAGCGCGATGGCGATTTATAAATTTGCTATGGAAAGCTCTCTTACCCTTTATTAATTAACTCACGAGGTGATATAATGGCAAAAAATATACTAAAAAAAATCGTTAAAATTTTAAGCGCAGTTAATTATGCCCTGCTTTGTGTTTATTCTGCACTGTTTTGCGCCTATCACGCATTCGAGTTTTTCCGCCACCTTGTCTATCCCACCATACTTGACGCTTATATAGACGGCGAAGGTATTTTAGCTTATTTTATAATATCGCTTCCGCTCGGAGCTATCGGCTGCATAATTCTTGCCATATTTTCAAGAAAACGCAAAGTCCCTGCCGCAATATTGCTTTTGTCGCTCGTTTTGCAGGTTCTTCCTATTGTTTCGTGGGTTAAAAGACCCGAAACTATTTCAAAGCCGGATTTACCGTCGGCACTTTATGCTATAGGCATGGCGGCATTTATTGCAAGCGCGGCTTTTGCGATTTATCTTTTGTTTGAAAAACGCGGCAAACCGTCGGCGCTTACGCCCACCGAGGTGATATAATGGCAAAAAATATACTTAAAAAAATTGTTAAAATTTTAAGCGCAGTCAATTATGCCCTGCTTTGCGTTTATGCCGCACTGTTTTGCGCCTATCGCGCCTTTGACTCGTTTCATCATCTTGTATTTCACACCCTGCTTAAGACTTTTTTAAACGACGACGGTGTTTTAGCTTATTTAATAATATCGCTTCCGCTCGGAGGTATCGGCTGTATAATTCTTGCCCTGTTTTCAAGAAAACGCAAAGTCTCTGCCGCAATATTGCTTTTGTCGCTCGTTTTGCAGTTCATTCCGCTTATAACGTGTATCAAAGGCGGTATGGTTTTCTCAACAGCGGTTTATGCTATCGGCACGGCGGCATTTATTGCAAGCGCGGCTTTTGCGATTTATCTTTTGTTTAACAAACGCGGCAAACCGTCGGCGCTTACGCCCACCGAGGTGATATAATGGCAAAAAATATACTTAAAAAAATTGTTAAAATTTTAAGCGCAGTTAATTATGCCCTGCTTTGTGTTTATTCTGCACTGTTTTGCGCTTATCTCGCCTTCGATTTTTTTCGACATATTGTTTCCAACACTCTGCTCGAATTTTATATAGCTGACGAAGGTGGCGTTGTCTATGCTTTTATATTGCTTCCTCTCGGAGTTATCGGCTGCATAATTCTTACCTTGTTTTCAAGAAAACGCAAAGTCCCTGCCGCAATATTACTTCTGTCGCTCGCTTTGCAACTGATTCCGATTATAACATGTTTTAAACACGATGAAGTTTATCCAAAATCGGTTTTTCCGGCGGCGGTTTATGCTATAGGCACAGCGGCATTTATTGCAAGCGCGGCTTTTGCGATTTACCTTTTATGCAGTAAACCGTCGCCGCGTGTTGACGAACGCACAGGATTGCAGATAGTGTAATAATTAAAGTTTTTGCCCCATATCAAAAGCAGACCCTTCGGGAGAAAATCTCCCGAGGGGTCTTCACTTTATAAGGGGTTGTAAAAACTTTTTTACAGACACCTGCATTTCATTCGCTTATTTCGGCTTTTTAATCTTATTGAGCTTTCTGTTAACTTCAAGAATCTGTTCTTTTGTAAATCTTCCGCCGAGCATCATAAACACGCGCTTTACGGTGAAGCCCTTTGCAAGCTCTATCATTGTTTTGTTTATTGAAAAGCCCGAAACACTCATACCCGCGCTTTTCTTTTTTTCGCCGCCGTCGGAGCTTTCTTTTTTCTCTTCGCGCTTTGACGAAAACGCTTTTTTAATAAGAAGAAGCATTGAAACCAAAAACAGCTTGCCTTTAAAGGTCGATAAAATATCGCCGATTGTGTCGTTAACCGAAAAATAGCCTGTGGGCGTGTCTATTTCAAACCAGTTGATTACCGCGCCCTCTTCTTTCATTCGATAGCTTTCGTTAAATTTTTCAACCTTTTTTATAACGCTTTCATCACAAAGACCGCCGCCGACCGCTTTAAGCTTTGTTTCGCCGACATTTTTAACGGTGAAGCTAAAGAACGGATATTCGCCTTTTTTCTGCTTGCCCACACTTTCTCCGTTTGCAAAAAGCTCTACTTCGTCGGCGTTTGAATAGACCTTTATGTTAACCTCGTCCTCGACGCGGTCAACATAGCGTTTTGAGCAGATGTGAAGCGTCGGCTCTTTTGAAAGCCACGCCTTGTAGGCATAAAAGCTGTCTTTTTTATATTTTCGGTCGAACGAAACAAGTCCCTTGTGGTTCATTCCGTTTTCGCCGCCCTCGGCGCGCGCGTCTGCGGCAAAATCAAACATATTCCAAACGTGCGTTGCCCAAAGATAAGGCCTTTTTGAAATTTGCTTTATAAGCTCCTCGTGATAATACGCCTGATATTCTTCGGTATAATCGCCTTGCTCCGGAGCAGAGGTGTGCCAATTAAGCGCCTCGGCGCCGTATTCGCTCAATCCGACAGCCCTGTCGGGATATTTTTTATGGAAGTCGTCAAACCACGGGCCGTACATTGAAACATTGCCGCCGTACCAGCCGAAATAGTGGTTATACGACAAAACGTCGCTTATTTTAAGATATGGGTCGTCGGGCTTGCACATTGTGACAGCCGCCACCGTTGTCGGTCTTGTTTTGTCAAGTCTGTGCGCCGTCTCTTGAAGAATCCTGTGGTTTTCGGTGACGGACGAGTCCGAGCCGTTCATTGTTATTTCGTTTGAAAGCCCCCAAACAACAATACTCGGGTGGTTATAATTTTGCATTATAAGCTCCGTAAGCTGCTGTTTTGTGTTTTCAACGCCGTTTTGCATATGCTTTGAGATATACGGAATTTCTGCCCAAACAACAAGTCCGCGTTCGTCGCAAAGGTTATAAAAATCCTGCGAATGCTGATAGTGCGCAAGCCTTACCGTGTTTGCGCCCATTTCGCATATAAGGTCAACGTCCTCTTTGTGGTGCTCGTATAAAAGCGCGTTGCCGATAACGGGCCTGTCCTGATGGCGCGAAACGCCCCTTAACGGGTACTCTTTTCCGTTTAAAATAAAGCCTTTTTCGGGGTCTATTTTAAAGCTTCGGCAGCCGAAGCGCACCGAAATTTCGTCTGTTTTTTCGCCGTCGCAAAAAAGCGACGCCGTTGCGGTATAAAGGTGCGGGTCAAGCGTGCCGTTCCAAAGGTGCGCGTCCTTTATAAATATTTCGGCGGTCGGGTTTTCGCCCAAAGCCGCGGCTTCGCCGACGGTTTCTTCGCCGTCGAGAACCGAAAACCGCACTTCGCCCGAAGCCTGCGCGCGAAGCTCCACGCTGTAGCCGCCGTCTTTTTCTTTCGGCGTGACAAGCAGCCCCGAAGAGCCGAACGTGTCAAGCGAAAACCGATTTTTGCTTACGCCGATAAGCGAAACGTCTCTGTAAAGCCCGCCGTAAAAGGTGAAGTCCGCCATTTGCGGATATACCCTGTCGTTAGGCGAGTTGTCCACTTCGATTTTTATTGTGTTTTCATCTAAAACGGGCGAAAGCTTTGCTCTGAAGGTCTGATAGCCGCCGTCGTGAGATATAAGCTTTTTTCCGTTGAAATAAACGACAGCCGAAGAGTTCGCGCCGCAAATTTCAATATACACTTCGTCGCCTTTCGGCAAAGAGTCTTTTGAAATGTGCTTTTCATATGTGCAAACGCCCCTGTAATAGTCGTTGCCGCCGTCCTGCCCGTCAGAGCCGTTCCAGGTGTGGGGCAAATCGACCGACTCGCTTTTTCCCTGCTTAAAAAAAAGCCAGCCCTTATTGATATTCAGTATATCGCGCATACTCATTCCTCCGTTTTTTCGGCACTTTGCGGCGCATCGTCAAGAGTATAAAGAAAATGCATGCTGACAAGGCAGATAACAGAGCCTATACAAGGCAAAATGCCCGTCATAAAATAGATTTTTTCGGCAACGCCGCTTTGCTGTTCCAACGCGCCGAGGCTTGACTCATAACCCGTGAAATCAAGCGCAAGCGAAATAATGGCGGCGCCGAGGCCCTGCGCAATCTTTCTGAAAAACGAATAGGTTGCATAAATCGAGCCTTCTTCTCTTCTGCCGGTTGAAGCCTCCTGAAAATCTATGCAGTCGGCTACAAGCGCCCATGTAAGCACAAGATAAAACGCCGCGCCGAACATGGCAATGCCGACAAGCACCATCCAAATATAGGGGTTCTTAATTTTTACAAACGCCGCAACGCCGCTTGATATTGCCGAAATAAGGAACGGATATGTGCAAAGCTGTTTTTTCGTGAATTTTTTTGAAAGCGGCTTTACCGCGACAATTCCGAAAGCCACGGGAAGCCCCGCGATTATCGTTGCGATTGATATTAAATCGGTATTTTTAAACCAGCACATAAAAATATACTGAATCGAGTTTGTAACCGTCATCATAAGCGCAAGATACGACACCGTTGAAATTGTTACGCCGAGCATATGTTTGTTTTTGAAAAACGCTTTAAGCGTTTCGACGTAGTTAAATTTCTGCTTTTCGTTTACGGTGGGCGCAACGCGCTCTGTTACCATTTTTCTTAAAAAGACAAACGCAACGCAGCCGATTACGCCCATTACCGCCACAAGAACGATAAAAAAGCTGCCGCGCGGATTGTCGCTTTCGTCATATGCGAGAAGCGGCAAAAGTATCATTACGGGAATTTGCGCGAACATAGCGCCGATGCTTCTGAAGGTTGAAAGCGACGAGCGCTCTGACGGCACAGTCGTTATAACCGACTGCATTGAGCCGTAGGGCACGTTTACGCTTGTGTAAGAAACGCTCCAGATGCAGTAAAGCACAAAGCACATTGCGATTTTTAAAGCATAAGGCGCTTCGGGCACATAAACAAACAACAGCACGCTTGACAAAAGAAGCGGCAGGCTTGCCCACTTTATCCACGGTTTGAATTTTCCGTCCTTGCCCGGCTTTGCCGAATCGCAAATTCCGCCGATTATCGGGTCGTTTATTGCGTCGAATATCTTGCCGAGCAAAATTATTAAAGCAAAGTGGCGCGGCTTAATACCCATACAGGTAACATAGAAAATCATTAAATAATTATTGATAAAAGCAAAGCTCATATTACAGCCGAAATCGCCGAGTGCATAACCGATTTTGTCACGCATTCCGAACGGCCTTACAGATTGTGTGTTGCCCATAAAAATTCTCCTGTCAAATCAAACGGTTTTTACTGCCGTTTCGTCATAAAAGCCGCGCATTTCGGGGGCTTCGTCGGCAACGCCGAACGTGACGACGGCAAACGGAACGGACGTTACGCCGAGAATTTCTTTAAACGCCGCAACTCTTTCTTCTCTCGGGTAAACGCCGCACCAGCACGAGCCGTAGCCGAGGTCATATGCCTTTAAAAGCATATTTTCGACCGCCGCGCCGCAGTCCTGCGGCCAATATCCTTCGGAAATTCCGCTTTGTCTGTCGGGTCTTGCACAAACAACGACGCAAAACGAAGATGACGCCACCTGCGGCTTATATTGCGAAAGCTTTTCTTTTATATCCTCGCTTTCAACAACCAAAAACTCCCACGGGCGCGTGTTGCAGGCGCTCGGCGCGAGCATTGCCGCTTCAAGAATAGCCTTTTTGTCGGCGCACGATATTTTTATGCCCGACTTATACTTTCTTATACTTCTTCTGCCATGTAATACTTCAGAAAATTCCATTGTCTGCCCTCCTTAAAAAGCAGTTTTAAAGACTCTTTCGGTTTTTATTAAAGTCCGAGCGCTTCTTTTAGGTTATCGCCCAAAATTCCGCGCTTTGCGTTGTCGCTTATCGGAAGATTTTTTATTCTTTCTATTGCCGTTTTTGTATATTCGGCGTTTTTATAAGGAAAGTCCAGCCCGAATATCGCGCGCTTTTCGCCCGTTTGGTGAATGAGCGTGCAAATCTCGTCGTCTGTGAGCGACCACGCGCCCGAGCGCACGTTTGAAAACATATCGGTTTCCATATTTACGCTTGTAAGCCCCGCATAAACGGCGCCGCCCTCGTCGTTTCGGCTGTTGTTATTCATAACAAGAAGCGCTTCTTTAAAAAAGCTGTAGCCGCCGACGTGTTCAAGGCTGAATTTAAGCTTCGGAAAATGCCACGCAACCTCGTCAAAAAGAAGCATTTCATAATCGCGTATTCTGTGCCAGTGAAGCCCCGTGTGAAACGAAATGAAAAGATTTTCTTTTTCAGCCTGCGAATAGACCTCGAAAAGCTCTTTTGAATCGACCTTTACGCCCTGAAAAGCAGGGTGTATTTTTATGCCGTAAAAGCCGAGCTCTTTAATTTCCTTAACCTGTTCTTTAAGCTGTCCCTTTTCAAAATCGACGGTGCCGAAGCCCAAAAGAGATTTTTCGTTTTTGATTTCGCTTTGAAGCCACCTGTTTGCGCTGCACATAAGACCCGCGCGCGCCGCCTGCTGTGAAAACGGCGCAAAGCACACAGCTTTTTCTATTTCACATTCGTCCATAAGGCGCAAAAGCGCGTCTTTTCCCGCGTTTTCTTTTGCTCCTTTCGGAAAAAGGTGAGCGTGATTTGCAAAGATTGAAAAATCACTCATTAAAATCAAAATCCTCTCTTATGTCGCGCTCGTAGTCGTAATCGTCATCGTCGCCTATTTCGCGGTAATAATCCCAAAGGCGCTCTTCCTGGGTGTTTGTAAGAGGCTCTGCCGGGATGTCGCAAACGACTTCAAACTTCCCCGTCTTTTCCCAAAGCGAGGGCGTTATACGCACGGTATAACCGCACCCCGAGGGGCAAAGCCACTCGGTCATGGGAAGCTCGGGAAGCCCGAACGCCGAAAGAAGCACGGTTATAACGCCGCCGTGGGTAATGATTGCGGCGTTTTGTATTCCCGTTTTAAAAAGTCCCTCGACCGTTTTGTTGAAGGTGTCGCACACGCGTTTTGAAAAATCGGCGTTGCTTTCGCCGTTTAGGGGCTTGGCGTCCTCTTTTCCCGCAAGCCACTCGGAAAACTCTTTATAGGGTGCGAGCTCTTCTGCCGTGTGGCCTTCAAACTCGCCGAAATCGCACTCTTCAAAGCCGCGCATTTCAACGGCAACCTTGTCGGGATAAAGAATAGAAGCGGTCTCTGTGCAGCGCTTTAAAGAGCTTGAAAAAACAACGTCGACTTTCGGGTAGTCGTAATCGTTTTTCATTTTTAAAAGCTGTTCTCTTCCCTCGCGGCACAGCGGCTCGTCGGTCTGACCGATATATCTGCCCTCAAGGTTTCCGCGCGTCAGGGCGTGTCGCAAAAGGTGAATTGTATAAGTTTTCATTGCATTCTCCTTTCGTTTGGTGTATATTGATTATACTGTATGTATATTTTTCGATATTTTTAAGTGTGGTGTTTATTTGTGTCAGACTATTACGAGAGGCTCTGTGAGCTTCGCACCGAAAAAGGAATAAGCCAAAAAGAAGCCGCGCGCGACCTTTCTGTTTCACAGGCGCTTTTGTCGCACTATGAAAAGGGCATACGCGAATTCGGGCTTGATTTTTTAAACCGCGCCGCAGATTATTACGGCGTTACAACCGACTATCTTCTCGGGCGCTCCGACAGCCGCTCGGGGCTTAATTCGGAATACCTTGAAGACCGCACCGAGGACGGCAAATTTACGGCGCAGACAGTTTACCGCGCCGCAATTATGACCCACGAAAGAATGAACGCAGGCTCTTCCGCTGCGGGCGAAAAGACCGATTTGCTTTATGCCTCGGCTGTTTACAGCACGCTTTTTGCGGCGGCTCAAAAGGGATATATCCCGAAACGCTGGTTTTCGCTCCCCGCAAAATATGCGGTAACGGTGCCGCGCCTTTCGACCGACAGCATTCTTTCGGACTTCCCCGAAAAAATGACCTCTGCAAGACGTTACGGCGGTCCCGAACCGCTTTGTATCGAGACCGTCATAAAAACCGTTGAGAACGCAGTCAAAAGGTACTGCTCCGCAATAGCCGACAAAGTCTGAAAGATTTTTTCGGTTAGGCATAAGAGGGCATTTTAAAACCGTATCGGTTCGGCTCTCTTATGCCTATTTAAGCAGTTCTTTATACATTCTTATATATTCGTTTGCCGACTTGCCCCAGCTGTTGTCGCATTCCATAGCGCGTTTGACAAGGATGTTCCAGCCTTCCTTATCCTCAAAGCCCTTGCAGGCGCGCCTTATTGCGTGAAGCATTTCGTGGGCGTTATATGCCGAGAAAACAAAGCCGTTGCCCTCGCCGTCTCCGCTGTCGCGCACGGTATCGCGCAAGCCGCCCGTTTCACGGACAATCGGAACAGAGCCGTATCTTAAAGCGACCATCTGCGAAAGTCCGCACGGCTCGCTTTTTGAAGGCATTAAGAAAAGGTCGCTTCCGGCATATATTTTTCTGGCAAGGTCCGGCACAAAGCCGAGCCTTAATCCCACTTTGTCGGGGAAGCGCTCTTTAAGGCCCTTGAAATATTCTTCATACTGCCAATCGCCCGAGCCGAGAACAATTATCTGTATATCGGTCGAAGAAAGAAGCTCGTCAAAAATATACTTGCAAAGGTCAAGACCCTTGTGAGAAACAAGCCTTGTTACCATTCCCATAACGGGAGTGGCTTTGCTTTCTTTAAGTCCGAAAAGCTTTTGAAGCTCTTTTTTGTTATACGCCTTATTTTTAAAATCGGCGGCGCTGTAGTTTTTGAAAATATTCTTGTCGGTTGCGGGGTCATAGTTTACCGTGTCTATGCCGTTAAGAATACCGCGAAGCTTAAAGCTTCTTTCTTTTAAAATGGTGTCAAGCCCGTGAGAATACCACGGGTCAAGAATTTCTTTTGCATAAGTGGGGCTTACGGTTGTTACAACATCGGCGCACTCTATAGCGCCCTTCATAAGGTTAATTGCGCCGTCGTATTCAAGAAGATTCTGATATTTTCTGTCAATGCCGATAACGTTGTCGATAAGCTCTTCGCCGTACACGCCCTGATACTGAATATTGTGTATCGTAAACACCGTTTTGATGTTTTCATAGCCCGGCTTCTCGGCATACATTGTGCTGTAATAAAGCGGTGTAAGTGCAGTTTGCCAATCGTTGCAATGAATTATGTCGGGCTTGAAATCTATGTAAGGTATTATTTCAAGTATAGCGCGCGAAAAGAACGCAAAGCGCTCGGCGTCGTCATAATGGCCGTAAATCGAATCGCGTTTAAAATAATACTGGTTGTCAAGAAGATAATATATTACGCCGCCGGCTCTTGCTTCAAAAATTCCGCAATACTGTCTGCGCCACGCAACGGGCACCGAAATATGCGTAATAAATTTCATACTGTCTTTAAGCTCCTGCTTGATTCCGTCATAAAGGGGCATAACAACCCTTGCGCCTATAAGGCGCTTTCTTAATGCCTGCGGAAGAGAGCCTGCCACATCGCCGAGACCGCCGCTCGCCATAAAGGGAAGCGCTTCGCTCGCTGCATATAAAACTTTCATTTACAAATCCTCCGTTTCAAATCGGAATAATTCCGATGTTATCGCCCGCGCTTGTGCAAAGCTCAAACGCGGCTTTTTTTATACGTTTTTTAAAAACGCCGTTAATATATACCGAATACTCTCCGTCGGGCAAAGAAAGCTTCAGCTCGCCGCCCTTTTCGGAAAATATATGCGTTTCTTTTATTGCCCCGTCTTTAAAGGACGACGAGACAAGAAATGCGCCGTCCGCTCTTAAATTTTCAAATTCGCAATTAAGCTTTTCATAAAAATTCGGAAAGAGCATTACCCTGCCCATGTGGCTTTGAAGAACTGATTCGTTAAGAGTCGAAGCCGCCAAAGAGCAATATTCGAGCCCGCCTGCCTCACAGTCAAAAAGCATATTCGGCATTCTGCGCTTTTTATTAAACGCTTTAAGCTTTTTTAAGACAAGCGCGGGGTCCTCTTTAAGCCGCTGAGCCATCGGGAAAAACGATGTGACGGCGTTTTCGTCGTTAAAGCAGGTTTTTGCTTTCATTTTAAAGCTCGCCTTTGCTACAGAAAAAAGCTCTTCGTCCGATAAAAGACCGACGCACCCCGCGGGGTATACGTGCTGAAGCCCCACGTCGCCGCTTTCGTTCCACGCCTGACCTTTTTCCGTATATCTGAAAACCTTTTTGCCGTATCTTGTGTACGTCGGAAACGGCGCAAGATTTTTTAAAATATCGCTCCAAAGCGCCTGCTTTTCAAAATCCGTGTCAAGAGCTTTTGCCATATCAACGGCCGAAGCAAGGCAAAGCCTTAACATTCCGAGGGTAAGAACGTTGTTTTTGTCGTTTATAAAATACCTGTAATCCCTCGGGTCATAGTCGTGCCTGTACATGGGCACTTCGTGCACGGAATCTTTAAGTACGGAATATCTGCCGTTTTCTTTAACGAGATAATCCTCAAAAAATTCAAGGCATTTTTTCACAAACGGGTAAGCGTGATTTTTTGCATACTCTTTGTCGCGCGTGGCGTTCCACCTGAAAACGGCAATATCGGCAGAGTGCACCTGATTGCCTTTTTGACCCAAAAACAGGCGGTCAAACCAATATTTGCTGTCGGTTTCAAGCTCGCTGCAAAGCCCGCCGGGCATTATGCCCACAGGGAACAGCACGCCCCTGCACGAAAGCCTTTTTGCAAAAGCTTCTCCCTTTTTTATAAACTCTTCAAGCGGTGTTAAATACCCGTCTGTAAACTCAACGTGATTTGAAGAGCACGCCGCATAAAACGGCGCCTGATAGTTGTAGTTTAAGTGATAGTCGCCTTTCCACGCAACATCTTCGACCGTAATGAAGTTTGCAAAAAGCCCGGGCGGAAATTTTTTGTTGCCCGTGCTTATTGCAAGGCAGTATTGCGAAGCATACCACGAAAGTTCAAGCTCTTTGTCGCTTAAAGAAAACCTTGATTTGCTCCAAAAATTTTCCCAAGCCCCAATATGGTCAAGATAAAGCCTTTTAATATAATCCCCCGTTACCGTCTGCATTTTTTCTTTTACAAAGGCTTTCGGGTCACCTAAATCGTGATTTGTTGAAACGGCTGTATAAAAAACGCCGTCCTCAACTTTTTTCATCGCGGCAAAGCAATGCGTATAGAAGGCGCAGTCGGCTTTATCGAAGCTTCTGAAAATAAGCGTAAAATCCTTATATTCTTTTTCGCCCTTTCTGCCCGCCGTGCCGCCCGCAAAGACTTTAAGCCGCGGGTTTATCTCAACACTGCCGCTGTTTTTTATTACTATCGAATTTTCGGTTTTGCTTACAAATACCGAAAAGCTCAAGTCGCGGTTTCCGTCTTTAAACTCACAGCGAAGCTCGCCCTTATCCATATCCTGCTCTACGCGGTAATTGTTATAGAGCTCCTCTTCAATATCTATATCAATATATCCGAGCGGCTTTATTCCGCCTTTTTTAAAGGTTTCGCTTGCATACCAAAGGTCGCATTTTGAAATGTATATCCTCATTCCCGAGGGCGAATTGCCGAGAATTACGGCAAGGTCGCCGTTTCCGTTAATCGCACCGTCGGGAGTTGAGCGCTTTCCGCTGAAAACGGGTTTGCTTTTGATTATTGCAATATGCTTCATCAGATAACAATGCTTTTGCCGACGTATACGGGATACGTTTTGTCGCCCGAAAGCGATTTATTGGGCGTGATAACCGTGTTTTTGTCCATAATAACGCAGTTGAGCTTTACGTTTTCGCCGACGAAAGCATCCTGCATTATAATTGAATTTTCAACAACGGCGCCCTTTGCAACTCTTACGCCCCTGAAGATTATGCTGTTTTTAACCGTGCCCTCGATAATGCAGCCGTCTGCAATAAGCGAGTTGCCCGCTTTGCTGCCTATGCCGTAAATTACGGGCATATCGTTTCTGACTTTTGTGAAAACGGGTCTGTCGGGGTTAAAAAGGCTCGTGCGGCAATCTTTTTCAAGAAGCGCCATATTCGCGTCGTAATAAGAAACGAGCGAATCAACGGTGAAGTGTCTGTCGCGGCACTTGTAGCCGTATATGTTGAGGTGCTCAACATTTTTCTGAATTATATCTTTTTCAAAGCTGCCGTAATTGTAGCTTTCGGCGTCGCCGATAAGTCTTTCAAGAAGCGCTTTTCTTATAAGTATGATGTTTGCGGAATACTTCACGCCGCCGCAGGGCTTGGGGTCAACGCTGACTTTTGTGATTTTGTCGTCGCCGTTAACTTCAAAAACCATTGTGTTTTCAAGGTGCGGGCGCTCGCCCTCGCAATATACTATTGTAATATCGGCATTTTTTGCGGTGTGGAAATCGAAAACGCTTTCAAAATCCATATTGCATATAAAGTTTGAGTCGCAAAGAAGAACGTATTCCTGCTTTGAGCGGACTATAAAATCCATTATGCGGTTTAAAACGTCGATTCTGTTTGAAGCGTCGCCGTGAGTTGCGGCGGCGTCAAACGGCGGAAGAATGAAAAGCCCGTCCGTTTTTCTTGAAAGGTCCCACGGTCTGCCGCTGCCGACGTGGTCCATAAGAGAATGATAGTTGCTGTTTGCAACAAGCCCGACCTTTGTTATACCGCAGTTTACAAGATTTGAAAGCATAAAATCTATAAAACGGTATCTGCCGCCGAACGGCACCGAGCCCATGGTGCGCCTTGCTGTGAGCCCGCCGAGGCACGAATCGTAAGAGTTGGAATAAACCATTCCAAGAACATTTTTCGGCATCATACCGAAGCACCTCCTTCGACATCTTCTGCTATCATTGATTTTGCTTTGACCTTTGCGTCTTTTCCGACGGTGACGTTTGCGCCGACCACGCTTACGCCCCAATCTTCAAGGTTATTGCATTTTTCGGGGTTTTCGCCGATAACGGCGCCCTCTTCTATAACCGAATTTTCGGCTACCATGGCGTATTGAACAACCGCACCCTTTTTGATTACGGCACCCGGCATTACTATAGAATAATGAACGTTTGCGCCCTCTTCGACTTTAACGTCGGAGAACAGAACGGAATAATCAATATCGCCCTCTATTTCACAGCCCTCGGCAACGATTGAATTTTCGACTGTCGCCTTGTCCGAAATATACTGCGGCGCGGAAATTGTTCCCCTGCCGTATATCTTCCACGACGGGTCGCTTAAATCTATGTTTGCCTTTTTGTTAAGAAGGTCAAGGTTCGCTTCCCACAGCGAGTCGATAGTGCCGACGTCCTTCCAATAGCCGTCAAACTCATATGCAAAAAGTCTTTCGCCCGCTTCGTGCATTGCGGGAATCACGTTTTTACCGAAGTCGTTTGATGACTCGGGGTCGTTTTCGTCGTCTATAAGATACTGCCTTAATTTTTCCCAGGTGAACATATAAACGCCCATAGAAGCTTTGTTGCTCTTGGGGTTTTTCGGCTTTTCTTCAAACGCCGTAATTCTTCCGTCGTCATCGGTGAACATAAGTCCGAAGCGCGAAGCCTCCTCCCACGGGACTTCAAGCATGGCTATTGTACAGGCGGCATTTTTATCTTTATGGAACTGAAGCATTTTGGCATAGTCCATTTTATAAATGTGGTCGCCCGAAAGCACCGCGACGTATTCGGGGTTGTAACGGTCGATAAAGTTGATGTTCTGATAAATTGCGTTTGCCGTTCCTTTATACCATTCCGTACCCTTAATCTGCTGATACGGCGAAAGTATGTGAACGCCGCCGTTGGCTCTGTCAAGGTCCCATGGGCCGCCGTTTCCTATGTAATCGTTAAGCTCAAGCGGCTGATACTGTGTAAGCACGCCGACTGTATAGATACCCGAGTTTACGCAGTTTGACAGCGGAAAGTCGATTATGCGGTATTTTCCGCCGTAGGGCACGGCGGGTTTTGCAATGTTCTTTGTGAGAACGCCGAGCCGCGAGCCCTGACCGCCGGCAAGCAGCATTGCGATGCATTCTGTTTTCTTTGCCATTTTATTCACATTCCTTTCGGATTTATTTTTTGTTTTTATCGGATTTTGCGGTTTTCTTTTTTTGCAGCGTCTTTTTTCTCTTCTTTATGCTTTAAATAGAGAACCGACATTCCGGGAAGAGTAAGCGAAATTCTGTTTTCAAACCCGTGCGACGCTTTATTTTCGGTTTTATACGTCTTTTTAATCTTCACGCCGTTTCCGCCGAACTTTTCACTGTCGGAGTTGAAAACAACTTCGTACTTTCCGCTTTCGGGAACGCCTATTACATAGTCTTTTCTCGTGACGTTTGTAAAGTTGCACACGGCGATTATCTTTTCGCCCGCGTCGTTGCTTCTTATAAAGGCGATAACGGAATTTATATTATCGTCGCTGACTATCCACGAAAAGCCCTCCCAGCTGTAGTCAACCTGCCACAGCGGCGAATTCTTTTTATAGAATTTGTTAAGCTCTTTTGCATAGTCCTTTAAAAGTCTGTGCATTTCGTAGTCGAGAAGAAGCCAGTCAAGACCTTTTTTGTAGTCCCACTCTATAAACTGACCGAATTCCGTCCCCATAAACAAAAGCTTTTTGCCGGGGTGCGCGTACATATATCCCAAAAACGCCCTTACACCCGCAAACTTTTCGTTATAGTTCCCGGGGATTTTGTTTATGAGCGAGCATTTGCCGTGAACAACCTCGTCGTGGGATATGGGAAGCACGAAGTTTTCGGAGAACGCATAAAAGAACGAAAACGTAATAAGGTCATGATTGTATTTTTTATATATGCCGTCCATCGAGAAATAGCGGAGTATGTCGTTCATCCAGCCCATATTCCACTTGAAATTAAAGCCCAGTCCGCCCATATAAACCGGCTTTGAAACAAGCGGCCACGAGGTGCTTTCTTCGGCGGTCATCATAACGTCGCCGTGCTCTTTGAAAACAGCCTCGTTAAGCTCTTTTATAAACGCCACGGCTTCAAGATTTTCGTTGCCGCCGTTTTCGTTTGCTATCCACTCGCCGTCCTCCCTGCCGTAGTCGAGATAAAGCATTGAAGCAACCGCGTCAACCCTTATGCCGTCGATGTGGTATTCGTCAAACCAGAACAGGGCGTTTGAAATAAGAAAGCTTTTTACTTCGTTTCTGCCGAAGTCAAACACCTTTGTGCCCCACTGAAGATGCTCGCCTTTTTTGGGGTCGGCATATTCATAGCACGGCGCGCCGTCAAACTCGCAAAGCCCGTGCGCGTCTTTGGGAAAGTGCGCGGGAACCCAATCGACTATTACGCCTATCCCCGCTTTGTGGCACTCGTCTATAAGATATTTAAAATCGTCGGGCGTGCCGTAGCGCGAAGTAACGGCGTAATAACCTGTTACCTGATAGCCCCACGAGCCGTCAAACGGGTGCTCCGAGACGGGCATAAGCTCAATATGGGTATAGCCCATATCTTTTACATACTGTGTAAGCTCCCTTGCAAGGTCGCGGTATGTAAAAAAGTTGCCGTCGTCATACCTGCGCCACGAGCCGAGATGAAGCTCGTAAATATTCACGGGCGACGAATACACCGATGTTTCGCGGCGCTTTTTGAGCCACTTTGAGTCGTTCCATTTATATGTGCTTTCATATATTTTTGAAGCAGTTCCCGGGCGCGTTTCGGCGTGCACGGCATAGGGGTCGGCTTTATAAAGCCGCCTGCCGCTTTCTGCGGTAATAAGGAATTTATAGCAGTCAAAGACCTTTACGTTATCGCAAAAGCACTCCCACACGCCCTCATCGTTGAGCTTTTCCATAGGGGAAGCGTCAGTCTCCCAATTGTTGAAATCGCCGACTACCGAAACGCTTTTTGCATGCGGCGCCCAGACTCTGAAAACGAACGTATCGCCATCTGCCCTGTGCGCGCCGAAAAACTCCTGCGCCTTATAATTGCGCCCCTGGTGGAACACAAAAATCGGGAAGTCGTCGTAGTTGAATTTTTTACCGTCCTTTTTGCCGTTCAACCTTCACACCTCGCATATTTTTATATTAATTACCATACTAATAATATCAAATAAATAAAAGATTTTCAAGCGTTTTTAATATATTTTGTTCAAAGGCTCATTGAAGTTTTTTCGCGATATTTGTGCACTTTGTACAAGCTTTCGTGAAATTTGTCTTAAGGCGTTTTCAGGTAAAAGAATTTTTAAAAGCCGAAACGAAGCCTCTTTGTCTTAAAAAACGAGCCCTCTATTAATAAAGAGAAGCAATTTTAGCCATTTTTTTGTATTTTACGCGCACCCGAATTTGCAAAAACGCCGATTTTTGTTACATAATAGTTACAAATCGGCGGATTGCTTGACATAAAAAAAGAATGTGCTATACTTTATGTGCTGTTTTTGCCGCAACGCGGATTAAAAGCAACTATCTTAACGAAAGGTCGGAAAGCTTTAAAAGCTGTCCGAAAACAGGTTATGGAAACATCATCTTTAAAAGCATCGGCATACGCTTTTGCCGTTAAACAAGCAATTAACTATGCCAGACGCGACCCGGATAAAAACCTTATTAAGGTTCTTAACCTTGTAGAAAAGGCAGATGTTAAAAAAGCCAATCAGGTTACATACAACAACCTCAGAAAAAGTCTTCAGGACCCCAACAACAACTGGACGAGATTTATTAAAAACATACTTTTCAACACAGACCCCAAAATTCTCGACAAATTTGTTCCCGTTCTTTTGAACATTGCGCTCAACAGCTTTGCGGTCAGAACGGAAAATATCGAAAAATACAAATGCAACATTCCGTGGGCTATACTTATGGACCCCACAGCGGCGTGCAATCTTCACTGCAAGGGCTGCTGGGCAGCTGAATACGGCAAAAACTCGTCGCTTTCTTACGAAACGCTTGCAAGCATAATTGAGCAGGGCAAAAAGCTCGGCACATTTGTTTATATCTTCTCTGGCGGCGAGCCGCTTATGAGAAAAGCCGATATACTGAAGCTTTGCAGGGCAAACCCCGACTGCGCTTTCCTTGCGTTTACAAACGGAACGCTTGTTGACGAGGAATTTGCAAAAGAGCTTGCTGACGTCGGCAACTTCATTCTCGCCTTCTCAATAGAGGGCCACGAGGACGCCACCGATATGCGCCGCGGCGAAGGAACGTACGAAAAGGTTATGAACGCCGTAAAGCTTTTAAAAGCAAGAGGCTGCATTTTCGGCTACTCCGTTTGCTATCACTCAAAGAACGTCGAAGAGGTCTGCGGAAGCGACTATATCGACTTCCTTATTGAAAACGGCGGCCTTTTCACATGGTTCTTCACATATATGCCCGTCGGCAAAGACGCCGTGCCCGAGCTTATGGTAAGCGCCGAGCAAAGAAAGAGAGCATATGAGCTTATAAGAAAAGCCAGAAACGAAAAGCCGATGTTCCTTATGGACTTCTGGAACGACGGCGAATATGTTCAGGGCTGCATCGCAGGCGGCAGACATTATCTTCACATCAACGCAAACGGCGACGTTGAGCCTTGCGCGTTTGTTCACTATTCAAACGTAAACATCAAAGACGTTTCGCTTATCGACGCGCTCAAATCCCCGTTGTTTATGGAATATTACAAGGGTCAGCCGTGGAACAAAAACCACCTTCGTCCCTGCCCCATTCTTGACAACCCCGACGCTATAATCGGCGCGGTTGAACGCTCGGGCGCACATTCGACTGAGATGCTTGCTCCCGAAGACCCGCGCGACCTTGCCGCAAAAACGCGCAAAGCCGCCGAAGCATGGGGCAAAGTTGCCGACGAAATGTGGGCAAACACCGACATTGAAAAGCACAACAACCCCTCGGTTATGTATGCAAAAGAGGACCTTGAAAAATCCTCCGACTGCGACGGCAACTGCGCCTGCTGTTCAAAATAAACCGAATACTGTAAAAACTTGACCGTTAAACGTCTCTTTAAAACGTTTAACGGTCAATTATTTTTCAGTATTATCATTAATATATAAAGCTTAAGGGGCTGTAAAAAAAGTCCAGATCGCAAAAAGCAGAATAACGGATAACTGATTGCTTTTTGCTATGAATTAA
>DJRI01000094.1 GCA_002440045.1 Ruminococcaceae bacterium UBA6364
GCTGCGACCTCGGCACGGGAAACGGCATTATTCCGATGCTTTGGAAACGTGACTTTTCCCCCTGCGAAATTGCCGCGGTGGAATTGAGCGAAAGCGCGGTGGAGCTTTTTAAAAAGACGCTCACACTTAACGGTATTGACAAAATTACGCTTTTGCACGCCGATTTAAGAGAGCTTAAAGGCAAGCTTCCTTTTGAATATTTTGACCTTGTAACAATAAATCCGCCGTATAAAAAACTCGGAACGGGCATTGTAAACGAGGGCGAGGATTATAAAAACGCGCGTCACGAATTTACCTGCACGCTTTTTGACGCGGCAAAAGCCGCCGCTTCTCTTCTTAAATTCGGCGGCCGCTACTGTATGTGCCAGCGCCCCGAGCGCTTGCCCGATATGTTTTCTGCAATGCAAAAAGCGGGCATAGAGCCGAAAATAATGCGCGAGGTTATTCAGCGAAGCGGCAAAGAACCGTCGCTTGTTTTGCTTGAAGGCAAAAAGGGCGCGGCGCCGGGTTTGAGAATCCGCCCTCCCCTTTTCATTGAAAAAGACGGCGGAGCATATTCGGAAGAAGCCGAAAAGCTTTTTTCGGCGTACAAATACATTGACTGACGGAGGTTTTTATGGGAAAGAATAAAAAAAGCGACGCTTTGCCCGCGGGCAAATATGTCGGCAAAAAAGAACTGCTTATGTTCTCGCTCGGCGCGGGCGGTCAGGGCATGATTTATGCTATGATGTCAAGCTACATAAGCGACTATTATGTAAACGTCTTACAGCTTCCCCTGCTGTTTGTTCTTTTATTGATGCTTCTTGCGCGCGTGTGGGACGCAATTAACGACCCCCTTATGGGAATAATAGTTGACAGAAAAACTCTTAAACGCGGCAAAATGAAGCCCTACATTCTTTATGCCGCAATACCGATAGCGGTTTTAACCGTGCTTATGTATTTAAGCCCGAACCTTGACAAAACCTCGCTTATGGTTTATTCTGCCATAGTTTACATTTCGTGGGGTATGATTTACACCATGGCTGACGTTCCGTTCTGGAGCATGCCGAACGTGCTGACACCGAACGCCGAAGAGCGCGGCTCTCTTATTTCTCTCGGCAGAACGGTAAACGGCGTAGGCTCTGCCTTCCCCGAAGTTTTATTCCTTGCGGCGGGCTTTATTCTCCCCCATATTCTTGACACCTCGGACCCGCTGAAATTTGACAAGCAAAAATATCTTATTATCGCCGTTTTTTGCGTTGTTATCGGAATTGCGCTTTATGCAAACACATATTTCCACGTTAAAGAGCGCGTAATTATCCCCGATAAAAAGCCGCTTCCCGGCGAGCCTTCAAGACTTACGCGCATATTTAAGTGCAAGCCGCTTATGCTTGTTATTCTTATGGGCATTCTTTCAAGCGGCAGATACATGGTACAGGCGGCAGCCGTTCACGTTGCACGCTATGCGTTTTATATAGGACCCGACCTTGACGGCCTTTCGCTTGAAGATAAAACCGCCGCCATTGCCGCAAGCGTTTCATCTGTAAAAACAATTTTCCAGGTGTGCGCTATCGTCGGAATGTTCGGTGCAATGCTCTTTATGCCCTATCTTATGAAAAAATTCCAATACAAAAAGATAGTTATCTGCACCTGCTTTGCTGGCGCTGTTGCAAGCGTTTTCACAACGCTTATCGGCTGGTTCACGGCAAACCTTTATCTTTGCATACCGTTTATTCTTATTTCGTGCGTACCGCTCGGCGTTCTTAACGTCATCTCTTACGCCATGATTGGCGACTGTCTTGACTATATGGAGTTAAAAACAGGCTTCAGAGACAATGCGCTCGGCTCTGCCTGCCAGGGCTTTGTAAACAAGCTCGGCAATGCGTTTGCAACGTGCGGAATAGTCATTATGTATATGTTCATTAACATTGACCCCGCGCAAATGCTCAGCAACACGGCGGTTGTTGCGGCAACGGAGCTTACAAGAACGCAGAATTTTGCAATGTTCTCGCTTGTTTCCGTAGTGCCCGGCGTTTCGCTTCTTCTTTGCGCTATTCCGATTCTCTTTTATAAGATTGACGAAATTAAACCTCAAATGGAAAAAGAGCTCGCCGAAAAACGTGCAAGAGAGGGCATTTCTATAGAATAAAACAAACAAGCACAGGGCTGTAATCCACACGATAGCTGTCTTACGCTATCGGGCAGATTACAGCCCACTTTATATTCAGTGGTTCAAGTAATATATACTGTAGTTTAAAACACCCGCAAACGCCACCCACGCAAGATACGGCACTAAGAGATACGCCGCCGTTTTTTTGATTTTATAAAACGAAACCGCGGTCAGAAGTATCAGCACCCACATAATTAAAAGCCACAAAAAAGCCGCAAGGTATGCCCTCATAGAAAAGAAAATAAAGCTCCAAATGAAGTTAAAAAACAGTTGAGCGTAATAAAACACAAACGCCCGCGTTCTCTCCTTTGAGGGCTTGCTGTTGACTTCGGCAAGATATGCCGAAACGCCCATCAAAATATAAAGCAGCGTCCACACCGTCGGAAAAAGCCATGACGGCGGCGCGAACGACGGCTGAACCGCCGTTTCGCCGAAGCTTTTAACGCTGTTTTTTGTAAGAAGCCCGGATATTGCGCCCACAAGAAGCGCTGTTCCCACCTGTTTTATAAGCGGCTTAATTTTTACTGTCATATAATCGCCCCCGATATAAAATTATTATAAACCGCTTTAAAAAATTCATTCAAAAATGCACTCATAAAAACTTCAGGCTGTAAAAACAAACGTTTTTACAGCCTGAAACAGCATTATATTAAAATTTATGACTGTGCTTTTTCTTCTATATCGGAAACAAGCGAAACAGAAGCGAATATGTTGTTTATGAAAAGCACATCGGTTATTCCGTTATTCGCAATAAGCGACGAGGTTGCTTCTACATCTTCTCTTATATCTACGACATAAATTTCGTCATAATAGTCAGCCATATAGGTCGCAAAGGCGTTGCCGAACGACTCTTTGAATATAAGAAGCTTTTTTCCTGTAGTGTTGTCGGTCTTAATAACCGTCAGCGGATGGTCGCCGCCTAAAAAAGCAGTCCAATACTGCGGCGCCGATGTGTCAAGAAGCTTACCGTCGGTTTCTACACCGCCGCTTATGACTTTTACAGAGGTCTGCGCTTTGGGGAAACGAACAATAGTTACATCGGGGTTTTGGTCAAGGCAGTCCTGATGCGTTTTGCAAAACGTCTGCATAGAACCGACATACTCGCCCAAACGCTGTGTTTCATAGTCGTATATCGAACGCGGCTCAATATTGTTAAGATTGCAATAAGCCACAGAAGCATAATATGCCCCGAGAGAGTTCCAGTGATGGTCGGTTCTGTAATAGGTATACTCGCCGTTGTGCTTTGTAAGCTCACCCATCGCATCGACTTTTTTAACCTTATCGCTCATCATACCGTATGTTTCGGTTATATATTTTTGCTGTATTCTGTACTGATTTGCAATATTCTGACGAACACTTTCGCTTACACTGTCCGAAACGTTTGACGGAATATAAAACGCAGAGCTTTTCGGAATAAGCGCGCAGCTTACGTTAAGCGAGGGGTATTTCTCGGCAAACGCAGACACAACCGACGCATATTTCTCGGACGGGTTGCTGCCTACAAGCTCCAGAGCATAATCGCCGCAAACAAGAACAGCTCCCGAAAAATAAGCCGCAACGCTGTTGTTGTAGTGCCCGCCCTTAACGGTATCCGAAATATCGCCCTTAGGCGTGGGCGGCAACGTGGTTTCGGGCGCGGTGCTTTCGGTGGTTTTGACTTCTTCCGGCTTTGTTGTGCCGCCGTCATCTTTGCCTGGCTTTTTAAGTGCCGAAACAATTCCGAAAATAATTGCAAAAACAAGCACAATTCCGACTGCTATTATTGCGATTTCTTTTATCTTTTTTGAGCGTTTTTGTTTATTTGTTTGCATCTTCTTCAACAATTTTCCTTCCCATAAGAACGCCCATTACAGACGCCATCATAAGGCCTCGTGTCCACCCGGAGGAGTCGCCGAGGCAGTGAAGTCCTTTTACGCTTGTGTTGAGGTCGGTATCCATTTTGATTTTGTTGCTGTAGAATTTAAGCTCGGGCGAATAAAGAAGCGTTTCGGTAGAAGCAAAGCCCGGAACAACATGGTCAACAGCCTGAATGAAGTTGATTATATTTGTCATTGCCCTGTAAGGCATTGCCGCGGTTATATCGCCTGCAACCGCATCGGGAAGCGACGGGCGCAGGTTTGACTGTGCAAGCTCTTTTTGCCATGTGCGCTTGCCGTCGAGAATATCGCCGTAACGCTGAACGAGAATGTGCCCCGCACCGAGCATATTGGTAAGCTCGCCGACCTTTTGAGCGTACTCAATAGGCTGATTAAAGGGATAGTTAAAGTTGTGCGAGCAAAGTATTGCAACGTTAGTATTGTCGGATTTCTTTTCTTTATAAGAGTGACCGTTAACAACGGCAAGGTTATTGTCGTAGTTTTCCTGGCTTACAAAGCCGCCGGGATTCTGGCAGAAGGTTCTTACCTTGTTTTTAAACGGCTTCGGGTAGCCTATGAGCTTTGACTCATAAAGCGCTTCGTTGACCTTTTCCATAACCTCGTTGCGGACTTCAACGCGAACACCTATATCGACAGTGCCCGCCTGGTGCTCAATGCCGTGCTCTGAGCAGAGCTTTTCAAGCCAATCGGCGCCGCGCCTGCCCGTGGCGATTACTATTTTGTCGCCGAAAATTTCTTTTGAATCTTTGCCGTTTGTTATGTAAATACTCTTGCACTCGTTATTTTCGATTGAAATATCTGTGCACTCATAGCCGAAAATCATTTCTACGCCGTGGTCGCGAAGATAGTTTTCTATTTCAAGGTAAAGAGTCTGCGCTTTTTCTGTGCCGAGGTGGCGAATGGGGCAATCAACAAGCCTTAAACCCGCCTGAATGGCGCGCTTTCTTATTTCTTTAACGGCGTCGCCTGTGTTGATACCCTCAACGTGTGTATCCGCGCCGAATTCAAGATAAATTTTGTCTGTATAGTCGATAAGCTCCTGCGCAAAGGCTTCGCCTATCAAAGTGGGCAAATCGCCGCCGACATCGGCGCTCAAAGAAAGCTTGCCGTCAGAGAAAGCGCCCGCGCCCGAAAAGCCCGTTGTAATGTGGCAATAGGGCTTGCAGTTTACGCAGTGCATCGTTTTTGCCTTGGGGCAGCTGCGCTTTTCAACAGGTTGACCTTTTTCGACAATAATGATTTTTTTGTCACAGCCGTTTTTCAAAAGCTCAAGGGCGGTAAAAATGCCTGCGGGACCCGCACCGACTATAACAACATCATATTTCATAGTGAAACATCCTTTAAACATATTTTTTATAACAGCCAAACGCACCGAAGGGTTTCCTCTCGGCGCGTTTTGATTATACGACCGTTTTAAGCTTTAGTCAAGCGAAAAACTGCTTTGTAACAAATTGTTTTAATTAACGAAGCGTTTAATTTATTCAAGTATAAAAAGCTTCGTTTTATCGTCGTAATTTGAAGAGAAAATTTCGACGTCTTTAAAGATTCCGGGGATTGTAATGTCGCTTTTGCCCGTATCTTTTCTGAATTGTGCGAGCGCATATGAATCGAATTTACAGCGAAGCATTTTCAAGTCCTTATATTCGGTCACGCTAAAAAGCGTGCTTTTGTCGCCGTATTTAAAGCCGATAAAATTATTTTTAAAACCGTAATTTAAGGTGTTGAAGCTGTTTCCGTCCGCAAAATAAATATCAAGCCAGAAAAAGCCGTCGTTCATTACCGTTTCAACACGTTTTATTCCGCTTTCGGCGTCATGAAACAAAGCTTTGTTTTCAACGGACGCGGCTGTCGGCGTACCCTCAAAAGTACCGCACAAAGCAAACGCTTTGTCGGGGCTTGACGCGGTATTTATATAAAGCGCAAACGGCTTTGCGCCGGAAAAGCTTTCAAAGGTAAGATTAATGCCGTCGGTAACAGAAAGAAGGTTTTTAATGTCGCTTATATCTTCAATTGAAAAGTCCGCCGATATTTTATCCGTCTCGACTGTGCACGGAAGCTTTACGACCGTTTTTTCATCAATAAAAACTGCAATAAAAGCCGAATTGATTTCGGGCACGCCGCCGTTAAAAGACAGCGAAAGCCTGAAAAATGAAGAGGTTGCCGCATAAGAAGCCGTGCTCACGCTTTTGTCATAAAGCTTTACATCTTTTGATTCTGCCTGTTTTGAATTAAAAAGCTTAGCTTCTGTTACTGCTGTTTCGGCACTTTTAAAAGGCTCTGTTGTTTCGGCGTTTTTTTCGGCAATCCCCTTTTTTATGCCCGAAGTAACGCTCAAAACCACAATAAGCGCCGCAACCGCCGCAACAATTACGCCGACCATCATAAACGGACTTTTCTGCATTTTATCGGCAAATGATTTTTTTGTTTTTTTGCTCATTCATTATTCTCCGTTGCTTTGTATTTCAGAGATGCTTCAAAGTCACGCCTTGTGCTTGTCGCTTGTGCTCTTCTCTTCTTTTTCGGAACGCTCAAGCTCTTTTTGTGCTTTGCGTTCTTCGCGCAATTCTCTCTTTGTCGGCGCAGGCGTCGGCGGCATATCGGTGAGCTTCATAAAATCGACCTTGCCCATTTGCGTTCTCGGGAGCTTTTCCATTACCGTAACAAAGGTCGGGCGCGAAAATCTTTCAAGCGTTTTGTTGCAGAACTCTTTAATTTCAAGCGCGGTTTCATCTTCGTTAGCCGACGGCTCTTTTAACGTGACAAAAAGCTTGACAATCGGCTTGCCGTCAAGATAGCCCTGAACGGCGCAGGCTTCGTCAACATAGTCAAGCGTAAGAACCTTTGATTCAATATCGCTCGGATAGACGTTGTAGCCCGAAATTATTATAAGGCGTTTTTTTCTGCCTGTAAAATAAAGGTAGCCGTCTTCATCAAGATAGCCGAGGTCGCCCGAAAGCACATATCGCCTGCCCTTGCGGTCGGTATAAACACCGCTGTCGGCGCTGTTTAAATAGCCGTTCATAACGGTATCGCCCGAAATGACAATTTCGCCGATAGTATTGGGCGGAAGCTTTTTCTTTTTTTCGTCCCAAATCTGAATATCAATTTCGGCAAGCGGTCTGCCGATTGAGTTTTCGCGGTATGCCGCGGCACAGTTTGCGGTGCACACAGAAGTGACCTCGGTAAGACCGTAACCCCTTAAAAGCTTGCCCTTACTGCCCCATTTTTGAAGCTTTGAGTTAAAGGTGTTAAGGAAGTTTTCGCTGACCGTATCGCCGCCCGCCCAAAGAAGCCTGAGCTTTTTTAAATGCGGACCGTCAAACGACGGCTCGTCAAGCATCTTTTTAAACATATTGGGAACGCCGAGAATATATGTAACGTTGTATTTTTTTATGTATTTAACGGCTTTTTCGGCAGAAAATTTCGGCATACCTATGCAAGTAAAGCCCGCGCACATTGAAAAATGAAGCGCAACGCCGAGCCCGAACGCGTGAAACAGCGGCAAAACTATAAGCGAAAATTCATCGCCCGGTTCGTGCGGAGAATCAAAAAAGCTTAATTTGAATGCAAGCGCGTTTAAATTGGTTGATGAAATTCTTATGGTTTTGCTTTTGCCGGTGGTGCCGCCGCCGTGAAGATAAACAGCGTCGTCGCCGCCGTTGTTTTCGACAGCCTTTGTAATAAAGCTTAAATGCGTAACTGTATTATATGAAATCCGCCTTGAAACGTTTATATCGTCTTTTACCTTGGTTTTTTCATAAATTTTGAAAGCAGGCTTAAACACCTTTTGAACATAGTCGGAATTTGAGCAGATTATTGTAAGCAAATTTCTTTTTTCAAGCACATCTTTATAAGGCGCCGCCAAAATATCGAGAATGAAAATTGCCTTTGAATTGGTTTCGCCGAGCATTTCGTCGAGCACATTTGCAGGCGTAAGCGGGTGAACAATGTTGCCTATTGCGCCGATTTTGTTCACGGCATAAAACGCCGCGAAGCTTTGCACAACCGTAGGCAAAAATATTGTTACAACGTCGCCGCGTTTTATATTGCTTTTGTCAAGATAGCCCGCGATTGCGTCAACATCGCGAAGGAATTTTTTTCGGCTTATCATATTGCCGAAGCTTTCGGCAACGTTATAAGAGCCGAAATCTTCGGTGCACTGTTTAAAATAAAGATAACAACTTTGATTTGAAGGTCTAATCATAAATCCAACACACTCTCAAAACCAATGTAGACAAATAGCGGGCACAAACACCCGATTGTAGTTATTTTATCCGAAATTTCTTACGTTGTCAAGAATTTAAGCATAAGAGGGGCGAACTCAGTACGCCCCTCTTATGCCTTTAAAGAAGCGAGGGCTTTTTAAAGCACTTCTCAATTACGTCATAATCGCAATAAGGAATATACTCGTTGCCGACAGCCATATAATTGTCGCGCCCCTTGCCCGCAATTAAAACGGTATCGTTTTTGCGTGCGGTGAGAACAGCATATCTTATTGCGTCCGCCCTGTCGCCTATTACGGTATAATTGCTTTTGCCGTCGGCGTTTTTAAGCATATCGCGGATTATTGAATAAACGTTTTCGTTTCTCGGGTCGTCCTCGGTAAAAATCACAAAATCCGATTTTTCAAGCACGATTTTGCCTATACGCGGCCTTTTTTCTTTCTCTCTGCCGCCGGCACTGCCCGTAACAGTAACTATTCGCCCGTTTTTTGAAAGGTTGAGGTCATCAAGCACCCTGCTTAACGCGTCCTCTGTGTGGGCATAATCAAGCACAATATTGAAATTCTGACCGAAGTGTAAAAACTCACAGCGTCCCTCAACGGGATTTAACTCTTCGGCTTTTTTTATGAGCGTTTCAAGCGGAACGCCGAGTTTTATACACACAAGAAATGCCGCGGCGATATTGAGGGCATTAAAGCTTCCGTGAAGCTTTGTATTCACAGAATACTCCTTGCCGCCGTAAACAAACGAAAACGAAAGTCCGTTTTTAACATCACACCTTGAAATGTAAAGGTCGTCGCTCTTTTTATAGCCGTATGTAAGCACCGTGCCGTTTGCTTTTTCCATAACCTTGTCAAGATAAAGACTGCCGCTGTAAAGAATTGAAAAACCGTCGGGCTTTACAAGCGAAAATGCGTTTGCCTTGCACTCGGCATAATTTTCGACAGTTTTGTGTATATTAAGATGGTCCTCGGTTATATTTGTGAGCACGCATATATCGTAGCGAATGCCGTCGAGCCTGTGCCAATACATAGCCTCGCTTGAAATTTCGCTGACGCAGGTATCACAGCCGCCGTCAAGAAACTCGCGGAAATACTTATAAGAGCGGTCAACATCGGGGCTTGTGTTTCTTACGCGCTCGGTTTTGCCGTTATATTTTTTGCCGTTTGTGCCGAGATAAGCGCACCTTTTGCCCAAAAAGTCATAGACCATTTCGGCTACCGAGGTTTTGCCGTTTGTACCCGTAACGCCAATCATGCGCATTTTTTTACCTGGATAATCATAAAAATACGGCACCATATCTTCCAAGGCATGATGAATTTCCGGCACCAAAATCTGTACAGCGCCGCTTGGCAAGTCCAAGTGCTTTGTCGTCAATACCGCAACTGCTCCTTTTTCTACTGCCTGTGCCGCAAACTTAGCGCCGTCTACATGCACACCGGAAATGCAGACAAATAAATAGCCCGGCTGAATATCACGGGAATCGGAAGAAATCCCTGTAACTTGTGTCTGACTGTTGCCGTCAATCGTATATATACCTTTGATTTGTTTGCAAAGTTCCTGTACTGTTTTCATGTTCTGTTCCTCCTCGTATACGCAATCATATCGCAATGTATGTAATGGAAACAACAATAGCAGCCTTTGCACAAGGCTGCTGAAGTTATGAACTATCGACTTTTCGTAGCAGCATGCTGATTCGAAGATGGTGCATACAACACATGAGCTGGCATAACCATTCCCAGCTGTTTCGTAGCCATAGTATAAATCCGTTCAGGAGATTCCAATTTAGCTATATCAACGCGCAAGTTATCATTTTCCCGCTGCAGCTGCTGCACCCTTTCTTTTTCCTGCATCAACGTATAGCCGTAATCGGTTTGAACTGCTTGGATAAAAACACCCGAAGCAAGAAATATACTTATCATCATACCCAAAATGATGGTACGCCAAATCGTTTTGCGAAAACGATGATGCATGCTTCTGAATGTTTCTACTGAAATGGCGCGACTTTCCCCGCTTCCCTGTATGTATTCTGCTTTTCTAGCCAGCATATTATATCACATCCATTTAAATAGTTAAATACATGAAAAAGTGTTCCGATACGTTTATTTTCGTATTCCTACACGCAGTTTGGCACTGCGCGCACGCGGGTTCGCATCCAGTTCTTCTGCCGACGGTACGATAGGCTGGCGCTTGGCTTTTAAAATAGCCTTGTGATGGCATACGCACACAGGCATATCAGGCGGACAAATGCAGTCTGTCGCCATCAGTTTAAATGCCTTTTTGGTAATCCGGTCTTCCAGTGAATGG
>DJRI01000096.1 GCA_002440045.1 Ruminococcaceae bacterium UBA6364
CACGGTGACTATCACCTGATTGTCCTCGCTCCGGCTTCCGTTCAGGAAATGGCAAGCCTCACGGTCAAGGGTTTTGAGCTTGCTGACAAGTACAGAATGGTTGCAATGATCCTTGCCGACGGTACTATGGGTCAGATGATGGAGCCTGTTTCTCTTGACGTTGCCGAGGTTACTCCGGTTGAAAAGCCGTGGGCACTTACAGGTACAAAGTGCGAGAGAGAGCATAATATAGTCAATTCGCTTTACCTCAAACCCGAGGAGCTTGAAATAAAGAATTTTGAGAGATATCAGAAGTACAAGACGATTGAAGAAAATGAAACAATGTACGAGGAATATCTCATGGAGGACGCCGAGGTTTGCGTCGTTGCGTTCGGCATCACCGCTCGTGTTGCAAAGAATGCGGTTAACGAGGCACGCAAGAGAGGCGTCAAGGTCGGCATGATAAGACCGATCACACTCTGGCCGTTCCCGACAAAGCCGCTCAAGGCCGCAGCCGAGAAGTGCAAGAGATTTATCACAGTTGAAATGAACATGGGTCAGATGATTGACGATGTAAGACTTGCGATCGACTGCAAGAGACCGGTTGACCTTTGCAACCGTGTCGGCGGAATGATCCCGACTCCCGAAGATGTTCTTTCGGCTATCATGTCAAACGGAGGTGCAGAATAATGTCAGTTGTATTTGAAAAACCGAAATCATTGACAGACGCAACGCTTCACTATTGTCCCGGCTGTACTCACGGTATTATCCACCGTCTTGTTGCCGAGGTAATTGATGAGCTTGGAATCGAGGGCGATACAATCGGTGTTGCATCGGTCGGCTGCTCTGTTATGGCATATAACTATTTCACATGTGACTTTGTTCAGGCGGCTCACGGCCGTGCTCCCGCCGTTGCAACAGGCGTTAAGAGAAGCGACCCGTCAAAGATTGTATTTACATATCAGGGCGACGGCGACCTTGCCGCTATCGGTACTGCCGAGACGGTTCATGCCGCTGCAAGACGTGAAAACATCACCGTTATTTTCGTTAACAACGCTATCTACGGTATGACAGGCGGTCAAATGGCTCCGACAACTCTTCCCGGCCAGGTTACTCAGACCTCTCCCTACGGCAGAGATGTTAATACGGTCGGTTATCCCGTTAAGGTATGCGAGCTTCTTTCAAACGTTGACGGTGCGGCTTATCTTGAGAGAGTTGCCGTCAACAACGTTAAGAATGTCAAGAACGCAAAGAAGGCTATCAAAAAGGCTTTCAAGAATCAGATAGAGGGCAAGGGTTTCTCGCTTGTTGAGGTTATTTCGACCTGCCCGACAAACTGGGGCATGACTCCGCAGAAGGCTCTTGATTGGGCTGAGGAGAATATGATTCCTTACTATCCTCTCGGAGTATATAAGGACATCGGAGAAAAGGAGGATAAGGGCAATGACTGAGAATATTATTATAACAGGTTTCGGCGGTCAGGGTATTCTGTTCGTCGGAAAAATCCTTGCTTATGCCGCACTTTTAAAGGGCAAGCAGCTTTCATGGCTTCCCTCTTACGGTCCGGAAATGAGAGGCGGTACGGCTAACTGTCACGTTATCGTATCCGATGAACCTGTCGGCTCGCCGATTATCATCAATCCGAATATCTTGATCAGCATGAACAAGCCGTCACTCGAAAAATTCGAAAAAGACGTTGTTCCGGGCGGCACTATCATTTACGATAAAACCCTTATAGACCGCACGGTTGAAAGAGATGATGTTACCGTAGTTCCGGTTGACGCTACCGGTATCGCAACAAAAGAGGGCAAGGCTCACATGGCAAACATGATTATGCTCGGCGCACTCTTAAAGGCTACAGGCATTTTCACTCTTGATGAAATCAAAGCCGGCGTTGAAAAGGCGGTTCCGGCTTCCAAAAAAGAAATGGCAGAAATTAACATGAAGTTAATTGAAGAAGGTTATAATAACTGATAGGCACGCTCATTATTCAATTACAGTTGTCGGCTCAAAGGTGCTTTATTGACAGTTTAATATATGAAAGGAAGTGTTTTTATGGCAGCGGCTAAACAGAAAAAAGCTTTGACCTACAAGGGCAAGCCGATTTACAGAAAAGGCAACAAAATTTTCTACGGCAACCTTGAGGATCCCTTAATACTTGTGCTTGATATAGTTGAAACAAAAAACGTCAACGGGCTTAAAGTCGGCACAAAAATAAAATTCAGTATCCAGGATAATACCGTAGACGAGGTCGGAACAGGCACGAATTACCGTTCCGGCGAAAGAGAAGATCTTTACAAGGCATTCGACATCGGCACTTGGTGGCTTCAGGACGCTTTATCGTCTTTTTAATGAAGGTATTGAGCCGTTGCAAACGGGCATTTTAAACGCTCATTTGCACGGCTCTTTCTTTTTTGTAAAAACAGCGGTACCCATTCACAAGCTCATGCATAAAAAACAATATACCTTGTTTCCGTTATTTCTTACCTCGCTTTTATGCAATATTTTATATGTCCTTTCCTGTTTGACTTTCGGATTTAGACATACGTTTTTAATGACGCAACACAATTGTTTCGCAACAAAAAAAATCGAGAATTAAAAACTCTCGATTTTTTTGCAGGACTTTTAAACAAACCCTTTTGCGATTATTCCGTATAATCTGCCGGCGCAAGATATGTTCCCGTTGAACCCGATGCGTCAAGGAATGAGAAATATCCAAGTTCATCGCAGGTTACATCCGCCGTATCAACGTAATCGACAACTGTCTTACCGTCGATTTTCACAATAATTCTCGGTCCCATTACAGTCGAAACAACTCCTGTTTCAACAGTGTACCACACTCCCGAAGTACATATACTTTCCTCGTTTGCAAAGGTTTTGACTATTCCTGTTTGAACAGCTCCGTTCACCTTTGCTCTCTTTTGTACTTCAAATACGTCACGCTTGATAACAATGGAATATCCTGTAGACCCCCAGAAATATGCATAATCGCTTTCCTGGTTAAAACCCCAGCCCTCATAGCCGGCAAGGTCGAATTTAGCCTTAAATTTCAAAAGCTGACTTCTTGAAAGCTGCTGACCGCTGTACACAGCATTATCATGACCTTTTCCAAGACACAGCATACCGTTTTCAAAGCTGTTTTCCCAGTCGAAGTTGCCCGAAGCTATCGGGTTGTTTTCTTCGTCAATCAAAACGGCTTTGATTCTTGTCGAGCCGAGCTCAATGCCGAGAACGGCTTTTTTGTTTTCGATTAAATTCTTTGCAGTCATAAAAATCTCCTGTTATTCAAGTTCTATCGTTGCGTTATAATCCGAAATTCCGTAGTTTCCGACGGTGTTTTTCAGAATGTCATACATATTTATTTCTTCGCCCTGAGCGCCGTGAAGCTTTTTTTCAAGTATTTTAAACACGGGGTTAAGCCTTTTAAAGACTTTAAGAACCGTTTTGCCCATGGGTGTGTCCTCGGTATAAGGCTGGTCGCCCTCAAAGGTATATCTTGCAAGGTCCAAAGCGAGCGCTTTAAGTTTTATGTCTTTGACCTCTTTTTCTGCTTTGACAAAGAAAACGCGCGCAGTTTTGCCGACGGTCCAGGTGTCAAAAATTTTGCCTATCTTTTTCACCGGCCCGAAAAGAGCTTTTTTGTCGCCCGCGCCGAATTTTGACAAAAGCCTTTGTGGGTCGTCCTTCATACCGTCAAGAAGCGAAAGAATCATTCTTTCAAACTGGTCTTTTAAATAGACGCTGCAGGACTTCCCCTTTGTGTCATATGAAAAATCGGGAACGGGAATACTTTCTATTTCGGCAACGGTAAAATTGTTTTTTAATGTTACGCGCCTGAAAAACGCGGGGCAGCCTATTACCGAGCCTGTGCAAACGTCAAAAAATCTGTTGCCGTTTTTTGTGGTTACAAAGTTAATGCTTTGATTGTGCATGTGCCCCGTAAAAATAAGGTGAACGCCGTTGTCCGCAAGAAGAGTGTAAAGCTTTTCGGCGTCTTTTTGACGTGCGTCGGGGATAAAACACAAAACAGGCTGTCCGGGCAAAACGGGGTAATGCTCCATTGCAATAACCTTTTGACCGTCTTTTTTTGCTTCGTCAAGCCGCTCTTTTATCCACAAAAGAAAGTCGTCGGAATACGCTTTGTTTGTGCCCTCTTCTGTGTCGTTGCACAAAACAAGAAGCCTTAGTCCGTCGCAAAGCTGCGTTATGTAAGAAAGATGCTCTTTATTGAACGAAAGCGCGCCGTCGTAGCCGAAATCCCTGTAAAGGCCGTATTGGTCAAAAAAAGAAATGCCCTCGACTTCTTTTCTTTCGCCGCCGTCATAACAAAACGGGTGCGGCTCTATGTCGTGCCCCGCCGTTACGACGTACACGTTTTTGCCGCTCTCTTTAAGCTCGCCGAGCATTTTTTTAAATTCAAGGTGGCTTTCTTTTTCGCCGTTAAACGAAAGGTCGCCGCCGAAAAGCACGGTGTTTGAGTCGGATGCGCTTTTTAAATATTCAAACAGCGCCTTGTTTATCGCCTCGGTTTCGGCAAAGCATTTTTGCTCAAAGTCCATAAACTCTTCGTACTCTTTGCCGTATGCGCCGAGAGAGCTTTTAAAATAATGGGGGTCTGCAACAAAATAAAAAGTAAAATCTTCCACAGATAACACCTCATAACGGCAAGATATTTATTTAATTTTACCATTATTTATTTGCGTTGTCAATCGCGCGGCGCGTTTCGGAATTGACTTGCGCCTTTTTAGGTGGTATCATTAAATAACAAATTTTTCGGGGGCGCTTTTATGCTTGAAAAAATAAACTATTCTCACAATAAACCGATAGATATTAAAGACGGCTTTGTAAACGGACAAGGGAAGGGCGCGGCAAGCGCTTTAAGATACGGCTTTTTCCCTATGTCGTATAACGGCTGTGAAATAATTGCCGCATATAATTTTTTAAAGCTCGAGGGGAGAAATGCCTTTTCTCTTGCCGAAATTGCACGCGATATGTATAAAGAGGTGTGGGCGTTTTGCGGGCTTTTAGGCTCAAACGTCTATCGCGCCGCGCATTTTTTCAAAAAACACGGAATACCGCTTGAACGCACGCTTTCCTACGACGCGTTTTTTGACGCGCTCGACTCGTCAAAGCACGGCATTTTGTCATTCTGGAACGCGCGCCATCCGTTTCGCGGCGTGCACACCGTTTGTATAGAAAGAATTGACGGCGGCTACAGAATTTATAACCGCTCGAATATGAAAACGGAGCCTTGCGAATATAAAACCCGTGAGGAAGTCACCGAAAAATGCCGTTTTATGTGCGGCTACTTTATACCGCGCGATTAGGCATAAGAAAGCCTGACGGCGGGGAAATTAATTTTTTATGCCTTAACTCTGCTCTAATTTTGCAAAAAAGGTTTCACAGCTCTCTTTATACGGTCTGTTAAAGCGGCCGAGCTCATAAAGAGAGCCGTTTTCTTTAAGCCTGTTTATTTTTTCGCTGCAAGTAAGCGTCACCGTGTAGCCCTCGCTTTTTGCATATTCAAAAAGTATGTTGTTTCTTATGCCGTAAGGGTAGGCAAGAATTGTCGGCTGATTTAAAAGGCGCTCTTTAAAAGCAGTGTGCAAAAGTCCGAAATCGGAGGCTATGATTTTTTTATACGCTTCGTCGCTTTCGCCGTATATTTTTCCCATACCGCGGCGCGTGCCGAGCGAGTGCATATTGTAAGAATGATTGCCTATTTCAATAAGCGGCTCTTTTGAAAGCTCTTTAATGTCGTCCCAGTTAAGATAGGCATAGGCGTCGTTCGTTTCGCCGCTTTTTGTATACATATCGGCAAGCGCGCCGACAATCGACACCACCGCAGGGTAATTAAACTCCTTTAAAAGCGGCAAAACCTTTGTCAAAAAACTGCGCTCGCCGTCGTCAAACGTAATAACCACGGCGTTTTTCGGCAGCGTGCGGCTCTTTCCCGAAACAAAATCCTGCACGGTTTTAAGACTGACGGGGTTAAAGCCGTTGTCTTTCATATATTGAAAATCGGCGCGAAGCTTTTCTTCGGGAATGACATAGTTGCCCCATATTGAACGGTTTTCGCTTATTTGGTGATACATAATTATTGAAAGTTGGCGCGTTTCGGGGGCTAAAACGTCTTTCACGGGGAAAACCGCCGACAGCGCCGCCGATAAAATGAGCAGAACGCATACGCCGCCGCTCACTGCCGAAAGAGTTTTAAAGCTTAAGGTTTTATACATAAAATCACCCTTAACATCACTATGAAAAAATTTTTCAAAAATTGCAAACAAATGTTTGCTTTTTTCGGTTTTATGTGTTATTATAATAAAAAACAGAATGTTTGTTCGGAAGGGTGATTTCTTGGAACCAATTAACGAGACTCAAAAAAAGATATACGAATTTCTTGTGGAGCGCTCGCAGGACGGCGTTCCCCCGTCAGTCAGAGAAATCGGCGCGGCTGTGGGGCTTAAATCAACTTCGTCGGTGCAAAGCAACCTTGACTCGCTCGAAAAGGCGGGCTATATTATGCGCGACCCGCTTTTAAAACGTTCTATAAGAATTTTGGGGCAGGCAGAAAACGTTACACACGTTCCGCTTCTCGGCACGGTAACGGCGGGTATGCCCATACTTGCCGTTGAGCAAATAGAAGGGTATATTCCGTATTCGGGAAGAGTGTCACGCGATAAATCGCTTTTTGCTTTAAGGGTTCGCGGCGAAAGTATGCTTTGGGCGGGCATTTTAAACGGCGATATTGTCATCGCCGAAAAAACGCCCTACGCTTCAAACGGCGAAATTGTTGTCGCAATGATTGACGACGAAGCCACCGTAAAGCGCTTTTATAAAGAAAACGGTCATTTCAGGCTTCAGCCCGAAAACGACGAGTTTGAGCCGATTATTACAGACGAGGTTGCAATTCTCGGCAAGGTAATCGCGCTTATGAGGTACTATTGAACATAATTTTGTTCCGAAATGCGAAAATAATTATTAATAATTCTTAAATTCAAGGGCTTGCAGAACGGCGCAAGCCCTTATTTTACGCCGTTTTTCGGGCGAAGCGCCGCCGCGCGCAAAAATATTTTCTTAAAGGGAATAATCATTTTACATTCCGATGATATAATTTGTTCACGCTACAGGTGTAGAGCAATAATATCGGAAGGTGATTATATGACAAAATTAAAAAGAGCTTTTGCCGCTGTTTTGTGTATAATTTTAATGCTCTCGGCTTTTTCGGTCGGGGCGTATGCCGCCGATGACAGTAGATGGGTCGGCGCATGGAGCACCACTCCCGTAGAGGCTGTTGTTGAAAGCAACGGCGTAAAGCTTTCGGATTTTTTGATGAATTCAACCGTCAGAATTATTCTTAAACCCACTATTTCGGGCACAAGAGTTCGCTTTAAAATTTCAAACCGCTTCGGCAACACCGCAATTAAAATCAACGGAATAAACGTTGCGCGCGCCGTCGGGGAGGATTCAAACGAAATTCTTACCGAAACGATAATCCCCTTAAAGGTTCGCGGGGCAGAGTCGTTTTCTGTGGCGGCGGGCGAATACGCATACACAGACCCAGTTGATATGAAGGTCGAAGCGCTTGACGCAATTGCCGTGACGTATTATGTTTCGGCTTATCAGCAAATGCGCACCGAGGGCTTTGTCGGCGCAAAGGCATACATCACAACAGGCAACAAGCTCACGGAAAAAACGCTTTCCAACAGCGTTCTTGCAAAAAACGAAATTTCGGGTCTTGCTTACAACACCATACCGTATCTTATTAATATGGACGTTTGGGCGAGCGACGCTTCGTCGATAGTGTTTATCGGCGACTCGACCCTTGCAAACGACATTCCCGTGCTTGTTGCGCAAAAGCTTGTCGGCTCGGGCGTTAAGAACATAGGCGTTTTACAGCAGGCAGTCGCAGGAAACAGGCTTCTTTATGACGGCGTTGGGCTTATCGGCAATATTTACGGCCCCGCAACCGTTGACCGCTTCGCAGACGACGCAATAAAGCAAAAGGGCGTTTCAAAGATTTTTGTAAAAGTCGGCGTTAACGACATTCTTCACCCGAGAACAAAAAGTATGAAGGGCAAAGCCCCTGAAGCTTCGGTTGAGGATATTATAAACGGCTACAAAAAGCTTATTCACGACGCACACAAAAACGGCATTCAGATTTATTTCTTTGAAATTACCCCGTGGAAGGGCTACACAAGAGAGCTTTTGACAAGCGGCGTTGACCTTACATGGGACGAAGAAGCGCAGTCCGTTTGCGATGAAGTTAACGAATGGATAAGAACAAACAAAGAATCAGACGGGTATATTGACCTTTCTGTTTTAAGAGACGAAAGCGACATTTTCAAGCTTAAAGACATCTTCACAATAGACGGTGCGCATTTTGCCACAGAAGGGCAGATTGAAGCTGTTGACGCCATTCCCGAAAAGTTTTTGGGCGATTTTAAAGAGGCTTTGACCCCGCTTAAAACACTCATTTACGGCAACAACATTCCGTCGTGGGGCGAAAAAACCGAAAAGCCCGAAACCCCCGCAAACTCTTTGACGCCGGCTGTTAAAGACGAAACAAAGCCGAGCGAAAAGCCCTCTCAAAACGCGGAGGAAACAAGCGAAGAGGATACAACTCAAAGCGCGGGCGAGGTTATAAACATCAACCACAATCCCGGCGCTGCTGACGGCATTTCAAATATGCAGGTCGGAACGGCGGTTAAAGGCAACAGCAATTCGTCTTTAAAAACACTGCTGTTTGTAATAAGCGGAATTTTACTTTTGCTGGCTCTTACAGCGGGCGTTATTGCCGCAGTGTTTATAGCTTCTAAAAAACGCGGCAAAAAGACGGTAAAGTAACATTATAATATTTTATGAAATAAAAAACGGGTTGCAGTTAGGCGACCCGTTTTTTCTTTTCCAAAAAAATTTTTAAAAATATGTCCAAAAAATTTTTTAAAAATACCCCTTGACTTTGAGTAAACTCTAAGGTATACAATATGAATTAAGCGAGGTGAAAAAGCGTGACGATAAAAGAAGTAAGCGAAAAATACGGAATTTCGAGCGACACATTGAGGTATTACGAACGCGTCGGAATGATTCCGCCGGTCGAAAGAACAGAGGGCGGAATACGAAATTACGGCGAAGACGATATAAAATGGGTCGAGCTTGTTTTGTGTATGCGTTCTGCGGGGCTTCCGATAGAAGCGATAATCGAATATGTAAGGCTTTCAAGGCTCGGCGACTCAACGTTCAAAGCGCGTCTTGAGCTTTTGTCGGAGCAGCGCGAGGCGCTTATTTCACAAAAAGAAAAAATAGACGAGATGTTAAGCCGCCTTAACTACAAAATTTCAAAGTATGAAGAAGCGGTGAAAACAGGCAAAATCTCATGGGACGAAAAACCCTGTGAATGTTTAAGAGAGGAGCAAAAATAATGACTTTTCCCGGCGTTAAGAAAAATTTCGGCTTTGGCTGTATGCGCCTTCCTATGAACGGCGAAAACGTAGACCTTAAAGAGTTTTCAAAAATGGTCGATATGTTTATGGCAGAGGGCTTCAACTATTTCGACACGGCGCGTGTCTATCTTGCCACCAAAAGCGAAAGCGCAATAGGCGAGTGTATTTCGGCGCGTTACCCGCGCGAAAGCTTTATTCTTACCGACAAGCTTTCAAATTCGCTTTTTAACAGCGAGGAAGAAATAAGGCCTCTTCTTGAAACACAGCTTGAAGCCTGCAAAACCGATTATTTTGATTTTTATCTTATGCACGCCCAAAGCAAAAGCATTTTTGAAAAATACAAAAAATGCCGCGCATACGAAACGGCGCTTGAATTTAAAAAAGAGGGCAAAATAAAGCACCTCGGCATTTCTTTCCACGATACGGCAGACGTGCTTGACGAAATACTTACCGAGTACCCCGAGGTTGAGGTTGTTCAGATTCAGCTTAATTACGTCGATTTTGACGACCCCGCCGTTCAGAGCAAAAAATGCTATGACGTGTGCGTAAAGCACAACAAACCCGTTATAATTATGGAGCCTGTAAAGGGCGGCACTCTTGTGAATTTGCCCGACGAAGCAAAAAAAGTGTTTGAAGAGCAAAACGGCGGCTCGCCCGCAAGCTATGCAATACGCTTTGCGGCAGGCTTTGAAAATGTGTTTATGGTGCTTTCGGGCATGAGCAACACAGAGCAAATGCTTGATAACCTTTCTTATATGAAAGACTTTAAGCCGTTAAGCGACAGCGAGCACGAAGCCGTTTTAAAGGTCAGCGAAATACTTAAAAAACAGCACCTTATTCCGTGTACCGCGTGCCGCTATTGCACCGACGGCTGCCCGAAGCACATTCTGATTCCCGATTTGTTTTCGTGTATGAACGCAAAAAATGTTTATCACGATTGGAATGCCGATTATTATTACGAAGAGGTCTACACCAAAAAAGGCGGCAAGGCTTCGGACTGCATAGAATGCGGGAAGTGCGAAAGAAGCTGTCCGCAGCACCTTGAAATAAGAAAGCTTCTTAAAGATGTTGTAGAAGAGTTTGAAAAGAAATGAAAGAATACAGAAAATTAAAACGCGGAGATGAAAATATCTGCACGCTCGGTCTCGGAATGGGCGGAATACAAAACGCACCGCCCGAAGAAATTGAAAAGGTTATAAGAAATGCCGCCGAGAACGGAATAAACTTTTTTGACCTTTGCGCGGGCGGGGCTTCTGTTTATGAGCCGTTCGGCAACGCGATAAAGGATATAAGAAAAGACGTGTATTTTCAGCTTCATTTCGGCGCGGTTTATAACGAAAAGGGCGAATACGGCTGGTCGCGCAATCTTAAAAAGATTAAAGAGACGTTTTCAAAGGAGATGACGTTACTTAAAACCGATTATGCCGATTTCGGATTTCTTCATTGCGTCGATGAAGAAAACGACATTCGCGATATTGAAGAAAACGGCATTTTTGATTACGTCAAAGAGCTTAAAAGCCGCGGCATTTTGCATCATCTCGGGTTTTCGTCGCATACGCCGTCGGTTGCAAACGCGCTTTTGGATACGGGGCTTTTTGATATTATGATGTTCTCGATAAACGCCGCATACGATTTTCAGTACGGCGACGAGTACGGCATAGGCACCGTTTCACAGCGCGCCGAGTTGTTTCGCCGCTGTGAGCGCGACGGCGTGGGAATTTCGGTTATGAAGCCGTTCCACGGCGGAAAGCTGCTTCAAAAAAGCTCTTCGCCGTTTAAAACGGCGCTTACAAAAAATCAATGTCTTCAGTATGTGCTCGACAGACCTGCCGTTGTTGCGGCAGTCCCCGGGGTGCGAAGCTGTGACGACCTTTGTGAGCTTCTTAAGTTTTTTGACTCATCGCGCGAGGAAAACGACTATTCCGTAATAGCGGGCTTTACGCCCGAAAGCGCCGTCGGAAGCTGTGTTTACTGCAATCACTGCGAGCCTTGCCCCGCGGGGATTGACATAGGGCTTGTCAACAAATATTACGACCTTTCGCTTGCGGGCGACAAAATGGCGCACGACCATTATAAAAAACTTAAAGTCAACGCCGACGCCTGCATTTCCTGCGGCCACTGCAACAGGCGCTGTCCGTTTAAAGTGAAACAGCAGGAACGAATGAACAAAATTTCAAAATATTTTATAGGAGAATGATATTATGCTTGAAAATGTACTTAAAAGAAAAACGGTTTCTGAAAGAACGGCAGTTACCGTTAAAATGATTGTTGCGGCAGGCTGTGTCGCACTTGCGGTTGTTTTGCCGCAGTTAGCTCACCTTGCAGTCGGCGCTAAGGCAGGCATAATGCTTTTGCCGATGTATCTTCCCGTGGTGCTCGGCGCATGCGTGCTCGGCTCAAAATACGGCGCTTTTGTCGGCGTTATTTCGCCCGTTTTAAGCTATCTTTTAACCTCGGCGTTCGGCAATGCAATGCCTGCGCTTGAAAGACTTCCGTTTATGGCGGCGGAGCTTCTTGTTTTTGCTGTTGTCTGCGGCGCTTTTTCAAAGAAAATCTCTGATAAGCCCGCACTTTCTTTTGCCGCCGTCGCGCTTTCGGCACTTTGCGGCAGAGGAATGTTTTTGCTCCTCTCGGTTATTTTCAAGGGCGTCGTATCCTTTACGCCCGCTATGATATGGTCGCAGATTTTAACGGGTATTCCCGGGCTTCTTTTACAGCTCGTGCTTGTTCCCGTAACAGTTATGTGGCTTAACAAATGCCTTAACAGGAGCAAAAATAATGACTGATTTAATGCTTGCAAAAGAAGAGCTTTCGCGCCATACGCTGGCGCTTGCAAAAGACGGTGAGGTAATAACAAGCGATAAGCGCGGCGTTGCGCCTATGGTCGATTTTTTGCGCGAGGGAAAAAGCTTTTCGGGCTTTTTTGCCGCAGACAAGGTGATAGGCAAAGCGGCGGCGATGCTGTTTATTAAAGCCGGCGTAAAAGAGGTTTTCGGCGAGACGGTTTCCCAAAGCGCAAAAGAGCTTTTTGAGTCCTGCGGCGTCAGGGTTTCATATAACACGCTTGTTCCCTATATCATTAATCGCGACAAAACGGGAATGTGCCCGATGGAAAGCACCGTCTTTTCCGTTTCGGATGTTGAAACCGGCGTTAAGCTTATATTTGAAAAGCTTGACAAAATGAGAGAAAAACAAGTAAAATAAAGTTAGGCATAAGAGGGTCGAACCGATACGCCCTAAAAGCTTTATTTTCCGCATCCTCGGGCGTTTTTCTCCTTGCGATACGAAAGTATTGCTTCGTAGAAGAAACACCCGATTATACGAAAACCAAAGCTTTTTGGGTGCTTGCAGTTTTAAAATGCCATATTTTTGTCGGTACAAGGAAAAAAACGAAGCAATGCTGTCGCCTTGCGAGGCTTTTTGACGCAGTAACGGCGAAAAGAGGGCATTTTAAAACCGTATCGGTTCGGCTCTCTTATGCCTAAGGCAAAACAATGCGGCGGCTTTTTTCGGCAATATCCGAAGAGAAGCCGCCCGAATTTATTTTAAAAGAGCACGCGGCGCACATCGCTGTCAGCGTTCAGTCTTTTAAAAGTGAAAAATCAGAAAACAACAGGGAGGACTCAATATGAAATTTCCGCTTGAAGAACGTTTTTCTTACGCCGTTCTCGCAATTATCGCGCTTGCCGTTTTTTACGGTATATATTTTTCAAAAACGCTTATTCAGAAAAAACACGGAATAAAAACAAGGCAAATAGGCAGAAGAAAAGAAAAATCAATTCACACGGTCGAGCTTTTAATGAGCGCCGCAACGCTTTGCGCGCCCGCGTCTCAGCTTTTGTCAATCGCTCTTAATTGGAATTATATGCCCCAAAACGCGCGGTTTACGGGCTTTTTAATCGCAATTCTCGGAGATATTGTTTTTCTTGTTTCGGTAATTTGTATGAAAGACAGCTGGCGCGCCGGCATCCCGGACAAAGATAAAACAACGCTTGTTACAACGGGCATCTATAAATACAGCCGAAATCCGGCATTTCTCGGGTTTGATTTTATGTATATCGGCGTGCTTCTTATGTATTTAAATCCGCTTAACGCAGTCTTTTCGCTTTTCGCAATAGTTATGCTTCATATGCAGATTTTGCAGGAGGAAAAATATCTTGCCACCGTGTTCGGCGACAGCTACCGCGAATATAAAAAACACGTTTTTCGCTATCTCGGCAGAAAATAAGCGGCAAAGCCCTATTGTTTATTTTGGGCTTGTTAGACGGCGCATAATATGTTAAAATGTTTGCGAGGTGATAATTTTGACGGAAGTAACGGCGGAAACTCCGCTTTTTGAAACCGCTCACGAAATCCTCGTTATGCGGAATTTGTATGAGTCTGCGGTAAAGCAGTTAAGGCTCAAGCTTGAAATTATCAACAGCGAATTTAACGTGATGTATGCGCGCAACCCCATTCACCACATAGAAAGCCGCGTAAAGTCGCTTGACAGCATTGTTTCAAAGCTCAAAAAGAAAAACGAGCCGCTGACAATTGATTCGGCTATGAAAAACGTTAACGATATTGCGGGCGTCAGGGTAGTTTGCAACTATATTGACGATGTTTACCGCGTGGCTGAAATGCTTGAACGCCAAAAGGACCTTGAAATAGTAAAGCGGCAGGACTACATTAAAACGCCCAACTACAACGGCTACCGCTCGCTTCACCTTGATATAAGGCTTCCTGTTTATCTTTCAGACAGAACGGAATATGTCGTTGCGGAAATACAGCTTCGCACAATCGCCATGGATTTTTGGGCAAGCCTTGAGCACGATATACGTTATAAAGCGGATAAATCGCTTTTACCCGAGGGCATTAACGAAGAAATGCTTTTGTGCGCCGGCAAAATAGCCGAAATCGACTGCCAGATGCAGGATATGTATAAAAGAATAAAGGCTTCGGGCAAAAAGGCGGCAAAAGAAGCGGCTGAAAACGAAAGCGGCAAGCGCTTTCTTGACAAAAAAGCCTAAGGCAGTTAAAATAAACAGAAAAAAAGAAAGCCGGTGCAGTTATGCCGCCTAAGCCGAGGTTTACAAAAGAAGAAATAGTAAATGCCGCACTTTTAACCGTGTCAAAAAACGGTCCGCAGGCGCTTACGGCGCGCGAATTGGGCAAAAGCCTTTCAAGCTCCGCAAGGCCGATTTTTACGGTGTTTAAAAATATGGACGAATTGCGCGCCGAAGTCAAAAAGGCGGCAATGCTCCGTTTTGAAGACTTTTGCAAAGATGAATTTAAAGATATGCCCGAGTTTAAGCGCGTCGGAATGAAAATGGTGATGTTCGCATCGCACGAGCCGAAGCTTTTTTCTTTGCTTTTTATGAGCGAAAACAAAAACGCCGTCAGCTTTGACGATGTTTTCTCGGAATTGGGCACCGAAGCAGGGGCGTGCATTGACGCCGTTTGCCGCGATTATAATATGACGAGGGCAAGCGCAAAAAGAGTTTTTGAAAGCGTGTGGATATACACCTTCGGCGTGAGCGTTCTTTGCGCCACGGGCGCGTGCCGCTTCAAAGAGGACGAATTGAGCCGTATGTTAAGCGACGAGTTTTCTTCCGTGGCGGCGTTCGTGAAAAACGAAGAGAGTGCGCACGGAAAATAAAATTTAAAATAATAAAGGCAAAGCCGCAATTTACTCACTTGGGTAAATTGCGGTTTTTAATAAGAGGTCTCTTTTTTTAGCTTGTCCTTTGCTTCTTTCAGTCTGTTGCGCGCGCCCGAGGGCGAAATGCCAAGCGCCTTTCCCATTTCGGCACTGCTCATTCCAAGCTCTTTCATTTTTATGAGCTTGCGCTCCTCGGGGCTTAATTTCATAAATGCAAGGCGAATATCCGTGACGGCAGAAAAATCACTGCCGCCGAGAATTTCTTCGCATGCGTCAAGCGGACATTCGTTTAACGACAGGCTTTTTCTTAAAAAGTCGTTTTTAACGTTAGTCGCTATTTTAAATACCAACGCCTTGTCGTTTTCGATTTGTTTCAGCGGATTTGCGCACAGATACATCCACAGCTTCATAAAGGTCTGCTGTGTAAGGTCGTCCGAAATATCGGCGTTAAATTGCTTTGTAAACCACGCGGCAATGCGCTTTCGGTATTTTTTGTAAAGATTGTCAAAGTTTTCGCTTTGAATGGGGGTATTGCTCATTCCGTTCTGATTGAGTCGCCCGCAAACGAAGTTGCGGCAACCGCGCCGTAGTTGTTTTCTGTGCAGATTATATCGTCACTCGCGCAAAAGATAATCTTTTTGTCTAAAATAAGCTGTGAAGAGACGCTGTCGTCTACTATTATACGGTCGCCTGCGACAATTGCGGTCGAATCGTTCAAGGCTTTAAGAAAATCGGCGGTGACTGTAACTCTGTCGTTAAAAACGCGCACATAATTAAATTCGGCACGGTTGCAAAGGCCGTTTGAAGAAATAACTTCCGTGTTTGAGCCGTTTTGAATAATTGTAATGCCGTTAACGACAAGTCTTAAAGGCTTTTCGGTGTTTACGTTCATAACAACGCAAATTCCGTTTGTAATAACAACGGTATTTTCGGGGTCCGAAACGCTGTCTATAACACAGCAGCCGTTGTGCGCTTTTACGGTCACATTTTTTTCGAGCCTTAATTCGGAGCCTATGTTCTTTTTCGGGATTTTTGCATAGTTCGCAAAAAATTCGGGTTCTGCGTCGGTCGGCAGTATAATAATCCCTGCGTTTTTAATGCCTTTTATTTCCGCAAGGCTTTCTGCTGTGGCGTCTCTTAAATCAATTCTGGACATATTTTTGATTATGCCCGTTTCGTCTTCTTTTTCATGGCGGTTAAAAATCATATTAATTTCTGCCTTTCTTTGATTATTTTATTCCTTTTCTGATAACTCTCAATATAAAATCACAGCAGTTGTCGGTGTTTATGCCTAAAATATCGGGAGCAAGCGTAAGGAGGTTTTGGGGATTGGGTTTGTAAAAGCATCTCATAAAATTGTCTCCTTTTTTTGTGTTCTGCCCCCTTAGACGTTTGAAAAAGGATTTTGTCCTTAAAATTTTAAAATATTTTTTATTTTTTTGCAAGTTTTTTAAAAATCGCGCATTTTAATGAATAATATATGTTGTCTCTTAAAAAATCTTGTCTTACGGCAAGATTTGTGGTAATATATTCGGGACATCTGTTTTTTTAAAATAGGGGTGTTGAGTTATGGAAAATTTTATTGAAAATATGGAGCTTATAACGGGGACTGTGAAGGCGCTTGAGGACGCCGAGCGCGTTTCTTCAATGAAACGCCACGGCGCTACGCCCGACAGGCGCGAGGTCGTTAAGGTAATTAAAGACCTGCAGTCGCTTCTTTTCCCCGATTATTACAGACACAGCGAGGGCAGTGAAAACGTGCTTTCGCAGACGGAGCTTCTTTTAAATATTTATAACAGGCTTGCAAAGCAGATTAAGGGCGCGTGCATATTCAGCGGCGAAAACAAAGAATGCTGTGCCGAAAAAATATGCGACGCTTTCATTAAAAGACTGCCTTTTGTAAAGTCTATGCTTATTAAAGATATTGAGGCTCTTTATGAGGGCGACCCTGCGGCAAAATGCCGCGAAGAGGTGCTTATTTGCTACCCCGGGTTTTATGCTATTTCGATTTACCGCATAGCTCACGAGCTTTATTCTTTGGGCGTGCCGCTTATTCCGCGTATTATGACAGAGTTTGCCCACGAAAAAACGGGAATAGATATTCACGCAGGCGCAAAAATAGGCGAATATTTCTTTATTGACCACGGCACGGGCCTTGTTGTCGGCGAGACCACGACAATAGGCGACAGGGTGAAAATTTATCAGGGCGTAACGCTCGGCGCAAAGAGCTTTAAGACCGACGCCAGCGGCAACCCCGTAAAAAATATTAAACGCCACCCCGACATAGGAAACAATGTTGTTATTTATGCCAACGCAACAATCCTCGGCGGCGATACAAAAATCGGCGATAACTGCGTTATCGGCGGCAACGTGTGGCTTACGCACTCGGTGGAAGCGGGCAGCACGGTTTCGTATGAATAAAATCCGTTATCGGCAAAATACAAGAGCTGTAAAAGTGGTTTACGGCTCTTTTTTTGCGCGTCGGGCGGTTTTATAAGTACGGTTTTAATATAAAGTTTACATTTAAAGTTTGTCGGCATATTGTCTTATTCGGCGCGTTGTGCTAATATATGCTTAGGCATAAGAGAGCCGAACCGATACGGTTTTAAA
>DJRI01000172.1 GCA_002440045.1 Ruminococcaceae bacterium UBA6364
TTCAATGGAGCGGCGAAAAGAACGCCGGCTTTACAACTGCCGACGAGCCGTGGTTCTTTGTTAACCCGAATTATAAAGAAATTAACGTTGCCGCACAGGAAAAAGACCCCGATTCGATTTTGAATTTTTACAGAAAGCTTATTAAATTCAGAAAAGAAAACGAAGTCTGCATTTACGGCGACTACAAAGAGCATTATAAAAACAGCGACGAGCTTTTTGTATACGAAAGAAATTACGAGGGCAAGCGTATGCTTGTTATAAACTCATTCACAGAAAAGCCCGTTTACTTCAAAGCGCCCGCAGGCTTTGACCTTTCGAGCGGCAAGCTTGTTCTTTGCAACTACAAATACCCCGCCGTAACCGACAACGGCTTTAAATCAAAGCCTTATGAAACACGGGTATATCTTTTTGAATAATCCAAATTTTTAAATATCAAAGGCTGTGACGATTTTTGTTTTCGTCACAGCCTTTTTAGTGTTATTAATATTCGTTAAAGAAAAGGTCGGATGGTTTTGTTACATAACTTAACGGGTTAACCCAATTGCCGTTTATAAGCATACCGAAGTGAAGGTGTGCGCCGAACGAATAGCCTGTATTGCCCGCTTCGCCGAGCTTTTCGCCCTGGGTTACATAATCGCCCACGCTTACAGAAACGACAGACATATGAGCGTAATATGTTCTTACGCCGTTGCCGTGGTCAACAACAACATAAAGTCCGTAGCCGTTGCCCCAGCCGCTTTTGTTCGCGGTAACAACCGTGCCCGCTTTTGTTACGACAATCTTTGCGCCGTATGTTCCGCCGGAGCGGCAAATATCAACGCCGTTGTGCATTTTTGTAACACCGTTAAGCGTTCTCATTCCGAAGCGCGAAGAAACATATGTACCTGAATACGGCAAGGGCCAAATCATATCGCCCGTTTCGCCGGAGCCGGTTTCGCCCGTCTCTCTTTCGGCGGCAGCAAGCTTTTCTTCAAACTCGCGAATGGTATCCTCGCCGCGCTCTATAGCGTCCTGATAAGCGGCGCTGTCTGAATTGTAGCCGTTAACAATGCTCATTACCTTGTCAAGCTGAGCCTGAATTTCGTTTTCGGAATTTTGAATTACCTGACGTGCGTCAACCTGCTCTTGCTTTTTCGCTTCAAGGTCTTTTTTCATTTCGTCAAGCTCGGCTATTTTAGAAGCCTTTTGCTCTTTCATTCCGTTAATCTCTTCGACTTTCTTTTCGCATTCCGAAATATCTTCCTGAAGAGTGGTTATAAGCTTGTCGTCGTGCTTTGCTATGCGCTTTAAAAGCTCTACCCTTTCAAGGTATGACTGATACTCAAAGTTGTCGGCAGTAAGAAGATATTCAAGCGCCGAGTTTGCGCCCGACATATAGCTTGCTCTTATTCTTTCGCCGAGAAGCTTATACGTTTCGGAAATCTGCGCTTCAATCTCTTTGACCTGTTTGTCAAGCTCGTCAATCTGTTTGTTAAGAGCCTCTATTTCGTTGTTGATGGCGGTAATCTGAGCGTCAACGCCGTCAATATCCTTTTGAATAACGGCAATTTCGTCGTTATAAAGGTCAATCTGGGACTGCAAAACATCAATCTTATCCTGATATGCGCTTACTTCGCCGTCATACTGAGCGGCTTTTTCGTCAAGCTCTTTAATCTTATCTTTATTAGCTTCAATCTGCGATTTTATAGCGGCTATTTTATCCTCATATGCCTTTTTTTCGGAGTCGGTCAAGGCGTATGCCGAAACCGAAAAAACGGAAAGAAGAAGAACTGCCGACATAAATATACAAAAAATTCTGCTTTTAATATCAGTTGTTTTCAACAACATTTCCATGCTCCTTTAAGTATTTGTTAAGCGATATAGCACTGCCGAAAGCGCCTATAAACACGCCTATGAACAGGAATACCGCAAGTATAAGCCAAATTGTGCTCAAGAATTCAACGGGCTTTCCGCCTAACGGGCCGAGAATGTTCTCAAGCCAAATGCTTGCTATTTCATAAATGCCGTATTCAACGCCGAGGGCAATCACGGCTGAAATTACACCGAGCAAAACGCCCTCTACCACAAACGGCCAGCGAATAAACGAATTTGTTGCGCCGACAGCCTTCATAATGCTTATTTCAAGGCGGCGGTTAAATATTGTTATTCGTATGGTGTTTGAAACAATGAACAGCGAAACGAAGAAAAGAATTGCGACTATGCCGAGACTTATGTATGTAACCGCGTCGCGGATATTGGCAAGTTTTGCGGCAAGCTCGCTGTTCTCCTGAATTTCAAGCACATTGTCAAGGCCGCGTATTTTTTCGACCGTTTCGTCAAAAAGCGTAAGGTCGTCAACGGTGATTTTATATGCGTCGGGAAGTATATCCTCGGGCAAGCCGTTTAAAATCTCCATATTTTCGCCGTAAGAAGCTATCTGACGCTTTAAGGCGTCTTCTTTTGAGACGAACTCAACATTTGCAACGTTCGGCAAATTGCGAAGCTCGACGCCGAGCATTTGCGTTGCAACGTCGTCGGCATTGTCGTCAACATAAGCCATTACTATGTTCTGGCCTTCAATAATGTCAAGCAAAGAGTTAATGTTGAGATAAATAAGCGTTCCGCTGCCGACGATTATAAGGCACGAAATAAGCACCACAACGGTTGCAAGCGACAGAAGCCTGTTTACCCATATATTCTTAAAGCCCTCTCTTGTGAGGTAAGATAAGCTTGTCCCTTTCACTGACCGTCACCCCCGTCCTTTTCATAAG
>DJRI01000171.1:0-2897 GCA_002440045.1 Ruminococcaceae bacterium UBA6364
ACACCTTGCCGACTTCAAGAGCAACCTGAGCCTCTTTAAAAGAGCGCGCAAGCTCTTTAACGCCTGCAACAGGCGTGCCTATACCGACAAGCGCATGCGTATAGAACTCTGACGAAAGAGCGTCGGAAATGGAGCGCGCAAGCTTTTCAAGGTCGCGGCTTTCAATGTCGCTTTTAACCTCTTTGACAAGCGCTATATCGCTTTCGCTGATGTTGATAACAAAGTCTTTATTCTTGTCCGGGAAGAGATTTTGGATTATGTCGAAAGCCGAAATCTCGTTCTTGTCGGCAAGTCTTATAAGAAGAACGGCTCTTGAAGCTTCGTTGTTAAAATGAAGCTCCCTTGCTTTAAGATAAATATCACCGGGAAGGATATTATCCATAATAATGTTTTTGACAAAGTTTGCGCGGTCATATTTCTCATCATAATACTGTTTAATGCTTGAAAGAGAAACGCAAAGAAGACCGACATAGCCTTGAGCGAGTGCGTCGTCACCCTCAACAAAAACAGCGTATTCCGGGTGCATATGCGTCCCGAAAGCCTGATAAAGATAACCGTCGTAAGATACGAAAGAAGTTGACGAAAATACAGCCGCAACGCTTATGTCGCGAACTTCGCCTATTCTGCCGAGGTCGCTGCACGAAATAACGGCACCGGTCTCGTCTATAACGCCTATTGTTCTTTCAACCGCGTCTCTCATCTGGTGGATAACGCTTTGAAACAGCCTATTGGACATTTTAACAACCTCCGAGCATGTTTATTTAAAATTCCTCTGAAATCACTGTTATACATAATACACAACTTTAACAAAAATTGCAAGCCTTTTTTTGATATTCCGCGAATCTTTTTATGCAAAATGTTAATTTCGGGTCGAAATTCGGGGGTGATATTGCAAAAATGCACATAGAAAACTCTTTGGTAAAATTCACCAAAGGCATTAAAACAACAGTGTTACGCGAGCGTTTTGCCGTCTGTTATTGCGCTTAGCTCTTCTTTTGTAATCAGTCGTGCTTCGCCCGGTTTGAGCGTTTTATCAAGCGAAAGCCCGCCTATCGAGTCCCTGTGAAGCTTTGTCACTTTCCCTCCGAGAGAAGCGAACATCCGCTTAATCTGATGATACTTACCCTCTTTAATTGTAACTTTAAAGCGGTTTTCGGTTTCGCCGACGCGTTCGAGCAGTGCCGATAAAAGCACCGTGCCGTCGGAAAGCACAACGCCGTTTAAAAAAGCCTCTTTCGCCTTTTCAAAATCAATTTCACCGTCAACCTCTGCAGTATAAGACTTTTCGACGTGCGAAACGGGCGAAAGTATTCTGTGGGCAAAATCGCCGTCGTCTGTAATAAGGCAAAAGCCCGTCGTGTCTTTATCGAGCCTGCCCGCGGGAAAAAGTCCGCGCCTTTTAAGGTTGTCCGGCAAAATGTCAATAACCGTGGGAAAGCGGCCGTCCTCTGTAGAGCTTACCGTTCCCTCGGGTTTATTTAACATTATATAGATGTATTTCGCGGCTTTCAGTTTTTTGCCGTATACCGTAACGCCGTCGCACAAAATATCGCATTTTTCGCCGCCGTCTTTCACGGTTATGCCGTTAATTGCAACCGCGCCGTTTTTAATGAGCTTTTTAACCTCGCTTCTTGCAACATTCATATTTACAGCAAGCATTTTGTCGATTCTTTCTTTCACGAAGCATCCTCTTTTGCAAATGTGTGCATAAACCCGTCAAGCTCCACCGAAGAAACGTCGCCGCCTATAACGCACCCGTCAAAAACGAGCAAATTAATGCGAACGCAATCGTCCGTTTCGGAGTAACCCGGGTAGTTTTTAATTATGTAAGTCCATCGCTTTACGCGTTTTGAGCAGTATTTTAAAAGGTCAAGCCCCTGCTTTTTCTGAAGCTCGTTATACCTTAAATAAACGTCGTCAAACTCTTCGGGAATAACTATCTCGCGCACTTCTTCAGGCTCTTCTTCGACGGACCAGCCGAACTGCGATATAAAAGCAAGCCTTTCTTTTGCGTTTGAAGCCCTGTAGTTTATGCCGCCCGACGACGTGCTGACAGACTCTTTACCGGACGGTATGAAAACAAACATAACGACAGCCGCCGCAATAATACAAATCGACGGAACAAGGTACTGCCTGAGTTTTTTTGAACTTACGGAAAAAACGAACATAAAAATTCCACTCCTTTAGTGACAGCCGGCTGTGCCGACAGGACTGCCTTATAACAGATATGCCGACTAAAGCAGGTTTAGACGTTTTAAGCGAGTAAATTCCGCAGAAAAAAAGTCGGACCCATTTTTTGTTCGCTGTCGGAATTATAGCGTTTTTTAAGTATAAAGTCAACAAACAAAGCCTTAACATTTTGTTAAAAATCACTTCATTAAAATATTGTAATCCTAAAAAAAATATGCTATTATTTACATTGTATAAATATTTCAAGGAGGATTATTCCTATGACAACCAAAAGGAATCGTGTAATAGCGATTTTGCTTTCGCTCACAATCGTGTTCTCGGTTGCGGGCGCGGGTATTCTCGCTGCTGCATATGTTCTCAACTCGGGCGATTCCGTCCTGACTCTCGGCGACGGCTCTGCCGTTCTTTCCGTTAACAGTCTTGACGACGCCGCAAAGCTTATCGAGAAATCTCCCAAGCTTTTCTCGGGCAAAAAGAGTGCAAAAACAACGGCGGATGAAAAAATTCTGCCCACCATCATTCTTCCCGGCATAAGCCGGTCTGTCTCATATCTCGCCGACGAAAACGGCAATCCCGCCGTTAACTCTAAGGGCGACGAGCTTTCGGGCGGACTCCTTATAATCGACTCTTCAAAGCTTGTTTCCATTCTTACAGGCACGCTTCTTGTTCCGCTTGCAAGCTCCCTTATAAGACAGGAAGATGTCGGT
>DJRI01000171.1:2915-3444 GCA_002440045.1 Ruminococcaceae bacterium UBA6364
AAGCTGTTTACAAAACCGTTCAGCAGGTTTTCTCTATTCAGGCTTCCGACAAAAGCGGCAACCCCGTAAACAACCTTAAAACGGTTTCTTACGACTGCCCCGTTTCCGAAATGGAAGAGGACGACAGAAACTACTTCTACAGAATGATTCCGATGCAGTCCATTAAAGACCAGGTCGGCGAAGACAACCTTTATGTATTTGCATTCCCGCTTATAGGCGACCCGATGGAAAGCGCCGAAAAGCTTGACGAATACATTCAGATGGTCAAAGAGCAGAGAGGCGTTGACAAAGTTAACATTGCCACAATCTCTCTCGGCGGCACAATTCTTACGGCTTATCTTGAGCTCAAGAAAGACGTTACAAACGCCAAAGGCGAATACTATGAAGACATTAACCGCGTTATCAACGTTGTTGCATGCCTTCAGGGTACCGACATTATGGGCGACTTCTATCTCAGAAACTTTGACATAAGCGACGAATTCCTTTATCACGATTACCTTCCCATGGTAATGGAAGAGAACAACGGATA
>DJRI01000171.1:3453-4079 GCA_002440045.1 Ruminococcaceae bacterium UBA6364
CGCTTATAAACGTTCTTTTGAGAATATTCCCCAAAAAGGTTTTCTATGCTATTCTTACTTCTGCCGTAGACGGGCTTCTTGACACGCTTCTTCTCAACTGCCCGCAGTTCTGGTCGATGATTCCCACAGACCGTTTTGACGCTGTTATGGAAAAATACAGCTACATCTCGACAGACCCCGAATACGCAGAGCTCTATAAGAAGCTCACAGCGTTCCAGCAGGCAAAGCTTGACCTTAACGACAACCTTAAAAAGCTCAGCCGCCAGGGCGTTCTTGTTCACAGCATCAGCGGCTACAACCTTGATTACAGCAAGTATGACTACAACTTCTTTGCAATAATGAATTCGTCAAAGACTACAAACAGCGACGGCATTATTGACATTGACTCCACCTCTCTCGGCGCAACATATGCTCCCGCAGGCACTTCGCTTCCCGACAGCTATGTTCCCGCAAAGGACGGCTATATGCCTTCTGACAGAAGCATTGACGCTTCCACCTGCCTTTTCCCCGACAACACATGGTTCTTTAACGGCCAGCATCACGAGGTCGGCAGAAACGACGTTGTTATTAAGCTTGTAGGTCAGCTTATCACAGGCGAAATCAAATCTGTTGCAGACAAGTCAGAC
>DJRI01000007.1:0-346 GCA_002440045.1 Ruminococcaceae bacterium UBA6364
AAGCAAAAATCTGCTTGACGCTAACTTTATCGAAGGCATGGCATGCGTTGGAGGCTGTATAGGCGGAGCAGGCTGTCTTACACACGGCGAAAAGAATAAATCCGAGGTCGACAAATACGGAATGGAAGCATACGAAAAAACCATTTCCGATGCAATTTCGATTTTGAAATAATTAAGTAACCGCTGATTAACCGACAAGTTATTAAGAGAGTCAAGCCGATACGGTTTGGCTCTTTTTGCGATTTAAACGGGAATTTTGAAGAATATGCGAATTTTCTATTGACAAAGTGTGAATTATAGTGTATATTATCAAAGTCGCTTGCGATATGGGAGCATAGCTCAGCTG
>DJRI01000007.1:447-4839 GCA_002440045.1 Ruminococcaceae bacterium UBA6364
CGAGCCCGATCCGGGTCGCCATATTTCGGCGCTCTGTGCCGAGCTTTAAATTGAAGTTGCCAATAGGCGGCTTCTTTTTTTACATAAAACCGCGGTTTTATACACCGCTTTTTTCTGCTTATTTGCAAGAGTTAGGTGCGAAAATGAAGATAATCACCAAAGATAAAAGCTTTTACAAATCTCTTATAGCGCTTGCCGTTCCTGCCGCGCTTCAAAATCTTATAACCTTCGCCGTCGGCTTTGCCGATAATCTGATGGTCGGTGCCTTGGGCGATGTTGCCGTTTCGGGCGTCTATATGGGCGGTCAGATTCAAACGTTTTTACAGATTTTTTCGGCGGGCATCGAAGGCACTGTGCTTATCCTTTCGGCGCAGTATTGGGGCAAAGGCGACAGGGGAAGTATTAAAAAAATAGTCTCGGTCGGTTTGCGCTTTTCGCTGATTTTCGGAGCGGTTATAACCGTTTTGTGCTTTGTTTTCCCGAAGTTTATTATTTCGCTTTTTGCAAAAGAGACGGCAGTTATCGAAGCGGGCGCAGACTATCTTAAAATCGTTTGCCTTTCATACATTTTCTTTTGCATAACACAAACGCTTATCGCCGCAATGCGAAGCGTCGAGGTTGTAAAAATCGGTACAGTTGTTTCGTTTATGTCGCTTGTAATAAACGTTGTTTTAAACTACATTTTGATTTTCGGCATAAACGGTGTTGTTTCGCCGCTCGGCGTTAAAGGCGCGGCAATCGCAACGCTCGTCTCACGAATAGCCGAAACCGCAGTAACAACCGTTTATGTCTTTGTTTCGGATAAGCGGCTTGAATTAAAGCCTTTTGAGCTTTTAACGTGCGACAGGGCATTTTTAAAGGATTTTGTAAAATACGGCGCTCCGACTATTGCGGGTCAGCTTGTTTGGAGCGTGAATATGATGGCAAACTCCGCAATCCTCGGCAGATTTTCGTCGGGCGTAATAACGGCGGCAAGCGTTGCAAATACAATGCACTCGTTAGCTTATGTCGGAATGAACGGAATGAGCGCCGCCGTCGGAATTATCACAGGCAAAACCGTCGGCGCGGGCGAGACCGAAAAAATGAAAGAATATGCAAAAACGGTTCAGGTTTTGTTCTTTTCGCTCGGCTTAATTATGTGCGGAGTTATCACTCTTCTTAAAACGCCGTTTATAGGACTTTATACGGGCATCACCCCCGAAGCCGCAGAGTATTCCCGTCAGTTTATAACCGTGCTTTCAGTTACTATGATTGGCACTTGCTATCAGGCGGCGGGGCTTTTCGGGCTTGTAAAATCGGGCGGAGACGTCGGATTTGTATTTAAAAACGACACAATATTCGTTTTTCTCGTCGTTTTGCCGTCGGCAATAATTGCGTCGCACCTCGGCGCGCCGGCGTGGGTCGTTTTTGCCTGTCTTAAATGCGACCAGATTTTAAAATGCTTTGTCGCCGCTGTAAAAATCAATAAATTCAATTGGATGAAAAATCTTACAAAAACAGGCGAAGCGGCATAACATAAAAGGAGTTCTCGTATGAAAACAAAATTGAAATTCAGCGATTTGATATTTGTCGCAAGCATGCTGTTCGGGCTGTTTTTCGGCGCGGGCAACCTTATTTTTCCGATATATATGGGTCAGCTTTCGGGCAGTAATATGATACCTGCTGTTATCGGCTTTTTAATAACGGGCGTGGGACTTCCTCTTTTAGGTGTTGCCGCCATGGGCATAAGCAGAAGCGACGGACTTATTGAGCTTTCAAAAAAGGTCAGCAAAGGCTACAGCGTGTTTTTTACATGCGCGCTTTTTCTCACAATCGGCCCGCTTTTTGCAATACCGCGTTGCGCTACGGTGCCGTTTACCGTCGGAATTGAGCCTATGCTTTCGGGCGGCGACAACGAAAAAGTTATTCTCGCCGTTTTTTCGGCACTGTTTTTTGCGATAGTTTTGGGCTTTTCGCTTTTCCCGGGAAAGATTCTTACATGGGTCGGTAAAATTCTTAACCCCGTGTTTTTGGTGTTTCTCGGCATACTCACTTTTGCCGCAATATTTAATCCGATGGGCGGCGCGCTTGACGCTTCACCGACTGGGAATTATGTTAATTCTCCGTTTATGACGGGCTTTCTTGAGGGCTACAACACAATGGACGCGTTAGCGGCGCTCGCTTTCGGAATTATCGTTATCGACGTTATAAGGGGGCTTTCGGTGACAGAGCCGAAGGCAGTTGCAAAAAGTACCGTTAAGGCGGGCGTTTTCAGCTCCTTAATTATGGCGGTGATTTATGTTGCCGTTACCGTTGTCGGCGCTCAAAGCCGCGGAGCTTTTTCGATATGCACAAACGGCGGTGAGATTTTTGCGCTTGTTGCAAAGCATTATTTCGGCAATGTCGGCGCGGCGCTTCTTGCAATAACGGTAACGCTTGCATGCCTTAAAACCTCGGTCGGTCTTGTTACAAGCTGTGCCGAAACATTTTCAAAGCTTTTCCCGAAGCTGTTTTCATATAAAATATGGGCTGTTATTTTCAGCGCGGTTTCGTTTGCTATTGCAAACTTCGGGCTTGACGCAATAATCAAATATTCGATTCCCGTGCTTATGTTCCTTTACCCATTGGCAATAACGCTTATTTTATTGGGACTTTTCGGCAACACATTTAAACACGCAAAATGCGTGTATGTTTCGGTTACGGCTTTCACGCTTGTTTCAGCCGTATTTGACTTTTTAGGCGCGCTCCCCGAAAACGTTATCGCGTTTTTGCACCTTGAGCCGATAATTAATTTCGCAAACAAGGTATTGCCGTTTTCAGAGTACGGAATGGGTTGGGTTGTTCCCGCCTTGCTCGGGCTTTTGCTTGGGTTAATAATCCGCTTTATCGGAATTAAAAAGCTGAAAAAACAAAATTCCGGGGCTTTTGCGGTTATAAACAGCTGAAGCGATAAAAGCAGTGTTTAATAAAATTTATAGATACTGTAAAAATATGCACAACGGCGCTTTCGGCACCTTTCTTTTAAAATTCAAAACAAACCGTCGGACCGAAATGTCCGGCGGTTTTTTGCGGTTTCATAAAATTTTCTTCGATTTTTTTAATTTCAATCGATGCAAAGTACGCTTTATGGGACAGCAAAAGCCGATGTACTGTGATATCATAATCACAACAGCTTTAAGGAGGTTGTGTTATGAATAGCGCGAACAATGAAAAAGATATGTTTGATAAAGTTACGGATGTCCTTGCAATAATAGGAGCTATTGCATTCGTCGGACTGTTGATTTGGGCCTTTTTCGCAGGCAATAGCGACTCCGACTACGATTTTTCGCATTTATACAAAAGCAGCTACAGCTCCGGCAGCTCTTACAGCAGCGGTTCCGGTAGCTCTTATAAAAGCGGTTCCGGCTCGGGCAGCTCCGGAAGTTCCGGCAGTTCTTACAGTAAAAACTATAGTTCGAGCGGCTCGGGCAGTTCCGGAAGCTCGGGAAGCTCTTACAGTAAAGGCTTCAGTACTAACGTCACACCAAAGCCGAAAACGTCTTCGGGTTATAAATCGTCAAATTCGAATAAATCTTCGTCAAAAACAACCGAAAAAGATGACCCGTACAATGCGAAAGATTATTATAATGAGGAGGATTTTTATTACGACCACTATGACGACTTTTTTGACTATTATGATGCCGAAGATTATTACAACGAACACCACGATTAAAAGCACATAATAAAAGCCTTGCAGACTTTGCGAAAGCGTTCCAAAGTAATGACGCGGCAGAACGGTTTTGCAATAAAGCTCATAGGCAGGAAGCGTGCGAAATTTTTATCATAAATTCAATTAAGAAATGCAACAGAGTTGCAATAGGAGGTATTTTTATGTGTATCACAAAAAACAGGAAAGATTACAGCGTGACCGAATACAGCGGCAAATGGACGGTAAAAGCAGACAGCGGTAAACTCTCGGTCGCTTTTGATGTTTCAAAAAGCATTTGCAAAACTTTCGATGAGCTTCGGGAGTATGTGTTAAAAAATGATTTGTTTTAAGTAACAATATAATTTGACAAAAAAATTACGTCTTAATTTTACTCAAACAAAAATAACAGAGGTGTTATATTTTATGATTTTTACAATTATTGTTGTGGCGCTTTTTGTTTTCAAGGCTCCGGGATATGAGGGCTTCTGCATCCCGATTTGTCTTGCGTGGTTTGGATTAAAAGCCCTCTTCAAACGCGCCTTAGTGTCTGAAAAGCTTGATATATTCGATATTTGGCAAGACAATCAGGGCTTATAATAAACGCGCATAACAGGGTCGAACCCGTACGGTTTTAAAACGCCCTCTTTTCGCCGTTACTGCGTCAAAAAGCCTCGCAAGGCAAAAGCATTGCTTCGTTTTTTCATTGTACCGACAAAAATATGACA
>DJRI01000055.1 GCA_002440045.1 Ruminococcaceae bacterium UBA6364
CGCATTTTTCGGTCACGACCACCTGAACGATTTTACGGGTTATGTTGACGGCATAATGCTCGGTCAGAACAAAACAAGCGGATTCAGAGCTTATACCGACGGATGCCGCCCGCTTGTCAGAATGATTACCGTCGATGAAAGCGACCCCGAAAAAATAAATTCGGAAGTATATCACTTCAAAGAATTGGGGCTTACATGCAACTGCCTCGGCCCGATAGAAAAACGCATAACCGACAGGCAAAGCATCAATATGCACAAAGCGTCATATGCATTGGGCGCGGCTGCGGGAATTACGGCTGTTGCCGCCCTTATTAAAAAAATCAAAAAATAAAGAAATAAAGAGGATAAGCGTTATGAACATCAAAAAAACAGCCGCCGTGGCAGTCGGCGCAGGTATCGGCGCGGCGCTCGGCAAATCAATTAAAGATAAAAAGTTCTGCCCGCTTTGCGCGGCAAAAAAAGCGTATTCGTCACTTTTCCTTCACACCCCCGCGGGCGAACGCTATGAAAACGGCACGGCGCTTACACCGCCCATGGGCTGGAGCAGCTGGAACACCTTCAGAAACACAATCGACGAAAACCTTATAAAAAGCACCGCCGAAGCTATGAAAAAAAGCGGACTTCTTGACGCGGGCTATCGCTACATAAATCTTGACGACTGCTGGCAAAGCTCTTTAAGAACGCCCGACGGCAAGCTTCAGGGCGACCTCACGCGTTTTCCGAACGGCATTAAGCCGCTTATTGAAGAGCTTAACGGCGAAGGCTTTAAAGTCGGTCTTTACACTTCAAACGGCACTTTGACCTGCGAGGACCTGCCCGCAAGCCTTTACAACGAAGCTGTTGACGCCGACACCCTTGCAGAATGGGGCGTTGAATATTTTAAATATGATTTTTGCCACAACGAGCCTATCCCCTCGGCGGCGCCCGCAATTTATAAAATTTGCCTCGGCAAGCCGCACGAAAAGGATTTTCTTGAAATAAACGCCGAGCACGGCACGCTTATTCGCGGCGCAAAGGTATTTAAAGACGACCGCTACGAAAGCGGCTATTGCGTGGGCGCTCTTTGCGCCGATAACGGTGCGCTTCTTTTTGACACGGTTTGCGTTGACGAAAGCGGCAATTACAGCCTTACAATCGTTTTCAAAAAGGGCGGCTTAAAAAAGAAGTTCCTTGTATTAAAGGTCAATGACGGCAAAGAATACGACTGTTACTTCCCTGCTTCAAAGGGCTTTACGCCCGACGGCAGACTTCAGGTAAAAATACACCTTGAAGAGGGCGTCAACAAGCTTTGCTTTTATAACCCCATCGGTTCAAGGCAGGATTCAGCCGCACGTCAGTATATCAACATGGGCAAAGAGCTTAAACGCGCAACAAAAGAGTTTGCCGAGAAAAACGGCACAGAAGAAAAGCCGATTTGCTATTCCATTTGCGAATGGGGTCTTAACCGCCCGTGGAAATGGGGTATGAAAGCGGGCAACCTTTGGCGCACAACCATGGATATTAAGCCCAATTGGCTTTCGGTGCTTTCAATTTATGAGTTTAACGTCCGTCTTTACAAAAACGCCGCGCCCGGCGGTTGGAACGACCCCGATATGCTTGAGGTCGGCGTAGGCTCGCTTACTCTTGAAGAGAACAAAACGCACTTTTCGCTTTGGTGTATGATGGCAGCGCCGCTTATTCTCGGAAACGACGTGCGCTCGTTTATAAAACCCGACAAAACGCCCGATAAAGACAACAAAATTTTAAAAATACTCACGAACAAGGCGCTTATAGACATTGACCAGGACGTGCTCGGCAAACAGGCAAAGCGCATTAAGACCGACGGCTTTTGCGACGTGCTTGCAAAACCGCTTGACGGCGGTGAGCTTGCTTTGTGCTTCTTTAATAAAACAAGCACGCAAAAGCAGATGAGCATTGACCTTACAAGACTTCACAACGCCCCCTACATTAACCTGCCGATAACCGATTATTATGCGGTTACAGAGGTGTGGGACAATGTTTCGCTTACGCTTAAGGGCGAGGTTTCGGGCATAGTCCCGCCGCACGGCGTAAGAGTTTACAGAATCAAAGCAAAATAACATTTTACAGGAGGATTTTTATGGACAGAGCTTTATTAAAAGAGCGCGCAAAGCGAAACATCGGCAAAAGGCGCGGTGAAACGATAGTTGTTGCGCTTATTCTCACGCTGACGTTGGGCGGCGGCGCAGGCTTTTCGTTCAATTTCAGATTCAACAATAACGATTATAACGTTGACGATAACATTTTTAACGCAAATTTTGATTTTTCGCAGCTTTACGGCATACTGTCGGGCGCTGTAACAATTGCACTTGTTATCAGCCTGGCAATTTTCGTTATAAAATCAATAGTTCTTTCGGCTCTCGGCGTAGGCTCTTACCGCTACTTTTTAAAGCTTCGCTGTGACGAACCGACAGGCATAGGCGAGGTTATAGGCAACTTTAAAGACGGAAACTACCTTAACATTCTTGTCATTATGCTTTTAAAACAGGTGTTCACGTTTTTGTGGAGCTTGCTTTTAGTAATTCCAGGCATCATCAAGGATATTGAGTACTCTGTAATTCCGTTCATTCTTTCGGTAAGACCCGACATTAACCGCAAAGAAGCGTTCAGACTTGCAAAGGCGCTTACCGACGGCCACAAGGGCGAGCTTTTTGTAATGAGTCTTTCGTTTATCGGTTGGGAGTTTCTTTCGGCTCTTACCTGCGGAATACTTGCGATAGTTTATGTTAACCCCTATCTCTATGCGACCCAAACCGAATTTTACAGCGAGCTTCGCAAAGACGCAATTCAGCGCGGCGCAATAAGACCGGAAGAGCTTCCCGATTACGAAAGCGCCGGCTTCTCTTCTGACGGATTCGGCGGTTTCTCGCAGGATAACGGCTTCAATGCACAGCAGGGCTTTAATGCACAGCAGGGTTTCAATGCACAGCAGGGTTTTGGTGCACAGCAAGGCTACAATACTCAGCAAGGCTTTGGTGCACAGCAAGGCTACAATACTCAGCAAGGCTTTAACTCACAGCAGGGCTTTGGTGCTCAACAAGGGTTCAACGCGCAGAATACGCAGACAGATGAAAACATTCCGACCGTCGAAGCCGAAAAGTGCGACGGCGATACGAAAGAGCCTTTTGATGCAAGCGTAGAAAGCGACGATACAGACAACAGCTGACGTAAACAGTCAAATAGAAATTTGACAAGGAAATTTTAAAATGAAATACGAGACCGAAAGGTATAAAGACTGCAAACGGTTCAATGAACAGTACGAAAGCATATACCGCTTCCTTTTGGAAGCGGAAAAGCTTGAATACAACGAGCATTTTCACTGGGGACGCTTTGAATGGATGCACGAACACAGCTACCTTGACGAGGACAAACTGACAAGCATCGTTATGTTCAAGGACGAAAGCGGCGCAATCGCAGGTCTTGCCACTTATGACACAGACTTCAGCGACCGAGTATACCTGATTCACACGACTTCGGATAAGGCGCTGCTTGAATGTATGGTTGACACTGTCCTTGAAGCGGAAAAAGGCAGTGCAGTTATTAAAACAGATGACAAAGACGCCGCTCTTTGTGATCTTTTGAGAGAAAAAGGTTTTGAAAAAAAGCAAAGATGCGCCTGCGTTTTATCGCTTGATTTGTCACGTCCGTTGGAATACAGCATGCCGAATGCTTATACTGTCAGTCCGTTAGGATTTGTTCCGGACCCGTGGCAATATCAATTGGTAATTCATAAGGGCTTTGACAATGACGGCATTCCCGATAAATGGGATTATGAATTTTTGAAGCGCATCCCACATACTAATGATAATCTTAAAACCTTTGCAATTGCCGATAACGAATATTGCGCGCACTGCGGCTTGTGGTACTCGACAGGAAACAGCGCGTATATCGAACCCGTCGCAACCGTCCCCGAACACAGAAAGAGAGGCTTGGCAAAAGCGGTTATTTATGAAGCCTGCAACCGTGCAATTGCGCGCGGCGCTAAGCGTGCCATTGTTATTTCAGACCAAGAGTTTTATTTTAAAATCGGTTTTACACTTTCCTCCGAAGTGTATAACTGGGAAAAGAGAGATTGAAAAAACTCTTGTTATCGTGGCAAAAAAATATTCACTTATTGCGTTTTGCAATTTTTAAAAGAAAAGTAAATACGACAGTAAACGACCCCTAAAAATTCACAAGGGCTGCCGCACCGAAAATGCGACAGCCCTTTTCTTTTTATATTTCAATGTTTTTTATTCAATCATTTCGCGAAATTCCGCTTCCGAAATAACCTTTATGCCAAGCTCGTTTGCTTTTCGCAATTTGCTGCCCGCGTCCTCGCCGGCAAGAACAATGCTTGTCTTTTTAGATACCGAGGAGGAGGTTTTCCCGCCGAGCCTTTCAATTATTGCCGAAGCCTCGTCGCGCGTGTAGTCTGTAAGAGCGCCCGTAAGAACAAACGTCATACCCGAAAACCTGTTGTCTGTGTTTTCTTCAAGGCTGTTCATATTAACGCCCGCTTTTTCAAGCTCTTCTATTAACGCGCGCATTTCGGGAAGCGCAAGTGCGTCTTTAAGAGCGTCTGCGGTAATTTCGCCGAAGCCGTCAACCGACATTATATCCTCTTTTGAAGCGTTAATAATTTCAGCCATATTTTTAAAGCGCCTTGCAAGAAGCTTTGCCGCCTTTTGACCGATATGCCTTATTCCGAGCGCATACAAAACGCGGTAAAGGTCGTTGCCCTTTGATTTTTCAACGGCGCTCACTATATTAAGCGCGCTTTTTTCGCCGAGCCTTTCAAGCGAAGCTATATCGGCAGCCCTTAAAGAATAAATATCCGACGCCTTTTTTATAAGTCCCTCTTTAACCGCCTGTTCAAGAACGGCTTCGCCCAAGCCCTCAATATCCATAGCATCGCGCGAGCAAAAATGAATAAGCTTTCTTAAAAGCTGAGCCGGGCAGTCTGGGTTAAGACAGCGCACAGCCGCCTCATCATCTTCGCGCACGGCAACACTGCCGCAGGCAGGGCAAATTCGCGGGTAGGTATATTCGGGATTTTCGCCCGAATGAACAGCAACCGAAAGCACCTCGGGAATAATATCGCCCGCTTTTCTTACAACGATAATATCGCCTATTGCAATGTGCTTTTCTTTTATAAAATCCTCGTTATGAAGCGTTGCGCGCGAAACCGTGGTGCCCGCAAGCGTAATAGGCTCAAACACAGCCGTTGCCGTGAGCACGCCTGTTCTTCCGACGCCTATTTCAATATCAAGAAGCTTTGTTTGTTTTTCTTCGGGCGGATATTTAAACGCCACAGCCCATTTCGGGAATTTCGCCGTACTGCCGAGCACGCTTCGCATTTTGAAATCGTCTGTTTTAATTACTGCGCCGTCTATATCAAACGAAAGCTCGCCGCGGCGGTCGCCGATGCCTTTTATAACGCCGATTGCCTCTTTAATATCATTGCAAAGCGTGTATTCGGGAATTACCGTAAACCCAAGCTCTTTTAAATAGTCAAGCGACTGCTTGTGTGAAAAAAGCTCTTTGCCGCCTGTTTTTTGCTGAATATTAAAAACGAATATGTCAAGCGCGCGCGAAGCCGTAACGCGCGGGTCTTTTTGCCTTAAAGAGCCCGAAGCCGCGTTTCGCGGATTTTTAAACGGCTTTTCGTCGTTAAGCTCCTGCTTTTTCAAAAGCGCCTCAAATGAAGCGTGGCTCATATATATTTCGCCGCGCACCTCAATAAACGGCACGGGTTCTTTTAATTTAAGCGGAACGCTTTTTACGGTTTTGACGTTTGCGGTCACGTCCTCGCCAGTTACGCCGTCGCCGCGCGTAGAAGCGCGCACAAGAACGCCGTCGCGGTATTCAAGCGAGCACGAAAGCCCGTCAATCTTAGGCTCCACAACAAATTTTGCGTCTGGAAACACCGATTTTACGCGTGCTTCAAAATCATAAAGCTCGCCTTCCGAGAATGCGTCCTGCAAGCTTTCC
>DJRI01000027.1 GCA_002440045.1 Ruminococcaceae bacterium UBA6364
GCCCTGCCGACAAAAAAGTTAATGTCGGTCGCCTCTTCAAACAACATTCTGCAAATAAGCGAAGCGCCGTCGTGCTTATAAGACCAGTGCTCGTAAAGCTCGTTTTTTCCGAGTGCGTCTTTTGCATATTCAAGAACCTTATTTATTGTTATAACGCCTTCGGTAACAAGGTCGACGCCCTCGATTTCGGCAATCGGCGGAACGTCGCTGCGCTCAAAATTAAGAGTTGCTTTGAGCGGTTTTCCGAGATATTTGGCGGCAATCGAAGAGGTTGTGCCGCCGCAAACAATGTGTTTGCCCTCTTTTGAGAAGAAAAGAGACATCATTCGGTCGCAATCGTCGCGGTTGCGCGGCGGGCCGAACAAAAGATTCATAGGCTCGCGCTTTCTGATTTTAATTACACAAGCCGTTGTGTCGTCGCCCGGGTGGTAGCCGTATTGCTTGTTGCACTCGTCAACGAGCATTGTTGAAAGAGTTTTTGCCGTGTAGCCTATGTGGGCAAAGGAGCTCATATAGGCGGCAATATCGTCCCACTTCCAGCCGAAGTTAAATGCAATGCCGATGCCTGCGTGCGGGCAACCGTCGCTCATTGCGACAAAAATATCATTCTCCTGAAGCTTTATAACCGACTTTAAAATCTTTTTGCCGTCAATATTAAGCTCTGACTTCGGGTAGTCGTAAACCTCGCAGTCGCGCAGAAGAATTACGGGCGGATTGTCATACTGAATAAGCTCTGCCGTTTCGTTGTTAATTAAATGAATAATTGTAAACGTCGAATAAGCGACGCCGCGCACCGAGCAAATCGGAAGCGTTGCCGCGATTGTCGAAACGCACTCTTCAAGCGGCAAGCCTTCTGCCATCATAGTTGAAATAATTTTGCTTGTAAGCGTTGAAAGAATACTTGCCTTCACGCCGCTTCCGAGGCCGTCGGCAAGAACGACTACGGTTGAATTTTCATCCTGTTCTATTATATCAACGTGGTCGCCGCAAAGCTGTTCGCCCTCGTGGTTAATGCTTTTGTAGCCGATTTCGGCGCAGAGATTATTCATCGCTTATCGACTCCTTAAGCTTTGAAAGCGCTATTTTCGTTTCTGCCGCCGTTTCACCGAGAAGCGAAGCTATTTCCTGAACAATACGCATCTGTTTGTCAACAACGCGGTCGGCAATTTCAACAGTCTGACGGCTTATGTTTTCTTTCTTTTCGCGCTGGGTTTCCTCTTCGGTAACGTCGCGCATTATGCACACAAGAAGCCTGTATTCTTTATCGTAAACAACCGTTTCTTCAACGTATTTTTCGTATTCGGCAAGATAAAGACGTTTGTTATGAATACTTCTGCCCGTGCTTAAAACCTCGGCAAAATCGGCGGGGTCAAGAATACGCACAACCTGGTCGCCGAGAACATGGTCGGCATAGCGGATATTCATAAGCGAAAGCGCCGCCTTGTTTATCTGCTGAACCTCAAGCTTTTCGTTAAGAACGATAAGAGCATTGGGTGTATTGCGGACGATTGTATCGGAAAAGCTTTCGGCTTTTTCTTTAAGATAAGGCAGGCACATTGAAATTTCAGCCTTACCCTGATAAATGGCTATCGCCTTCTCGCGGCAGGTGTCATATCCGCAGGAGCCGCAGTTAAGCTCATCCGAGGGTTTTACTTTGCCCATCTGACGAAGTATTTCTTTAATTTCATACTCTGACGGCGGCAGAAGCTTTCGCTCTATTACCGAAAACTCTTTTCTTAAAGAAAGCGAATCGGGCTGTTCCGCAATAAAGTCCTCTTTGCCCGCAAAATGCGACACCGCGGTGTAGTCCTTAACGGGAGAACGGTGATATTTTTCCATTACTGGGCCGCCGATGCAGCTGCCGATACACGCGGACATCTCTATAAAGCAGTTGTGTATGTTGCCGCTTTCAATATCCCTGAGCGCCGCCATACAGTTCTCTACGCCGTCGATTGCCATATATGTGTAATTTGTATTTGATTTTTCCATTGTTTTGAGCACGCCGCCCGTTGTGGGGAAAAGGCGCGCTTTGCTGTGCTCGTCCGAGTCGGGCTCGTTTTTAAGCTCAATGTGCTCGTTCTTTAACCAATTTGTAAGCTCGTCGAACGTAAGAACTGCGTCAACAAGCCCTTCGTAATACGAAGCCTCGTCTTTTTTTGCGACGCACGGCCCTATAAACACTGTTTTTGCACCGGGAATACGGCGCTTTATATCTTTGCAGTGAGCCTGCATGGGTGAAAGCACATCTGCAAGGCACGAAAGCTCTGCAGGGAAATACTTTTGAATAAGCAGGTTCACCGAATGGCAACAAGAGGATATAATAACATCGCGTTCATCCTCTTTAAGCATTCTGTCATATTCTTTTTTTACTATGGTTGCGCCGACCGCCGTTTCTTCGACATCATAAAAGCCGAGCTTTTTAAGCGCCTCGCGCATGGAGCCTATGCCCGTGCCGCCGTAGTTTGCGACAAATGAGGGCGCAAGGCTCACAACAACGGGAGAGCCTTCCTGAAGAAGTACCTTGACCTTTTCGGTCTCGTCAACAATCTGCTTTGCATCCTGCGGGCAAACAACAAAGCACTGACCGCACAGTATGCACTCGTTGCCTATTATGTATGCCTGATTGCCCGAAAAGCGAATAGACTTTACCGGGCAATGACGAATACACTTATAGCAGTTTTTGCAGTTTGATTTTTTTAAAGTCAAACAATCCATTCAGTTGTTTTCCTCCCTGAGCTTTTTTAAGACTTTATCTTCAAAAAAAGTCTTGAAGGTTTCGGGCGTAATGCCTGTATAAACGTCGTCGTCAACGGTAAGGGTAACACCCTCGCGGTTGCATCTGCCTGTGCAGAAGCTCCCTGCGAGGGTTATTTCGTTTTCAAGTCCGTTTTCAGCAATTGCCTGTGTAAACAGCTCCACAAGTCTTTCGGAGCCTTTTAAATGGCAGGACGAGCCTACGCAGATTTGTATAATCATTTAAATTCAAACCTTTGCTAAAACGTTTTCGTTAAAGAAATCCTTAACGGTGTCGGGCGAAACCGAGAAAAATGCGTCGTCAATCGTTACGCAAACGCCCTGCTGGCACTTGCCCATGCAAAATGTTCCGGCAAGCTCTATCTTGTCGCCGAGGTTGTTTTCGTGAATGAGATACTGAAGCTGTTCAACAACCTGCCTTGAGCCTTTAATGTGACAGGAAGAACCGATACAAACCGTGATTTTCATAGCAATACTCCTTTATTCGTAATCAACAACATTTATCCACGAGTGCAAGAACTCGCGTTCTGCGGCGTTGCCCTTGACGGACTGCGAAGCCGCAACAATGGGCATCCATTTCTGAACGTACTGCTTTGCGGTGTTGCTCTTTTCGCAGAAAAGGTCAAGATATTTGTCGGCGCCCTCAATGTCGCCGTTAAGCCAGAACAAAAGATATGTTCTTGCGGCGTCTGCCGAAGCGTTGCCCTGTGTTACATGCGACCAGTCGATTATATAAGGCTTGCCGTCGTCTGAAATAATGATGTTTGACGGGTTGAAGTCGCCGTGGCAAACCTTGTTGTGCTTGGGCATTGCTTCAAGGCGCGTGTGAAGGTCATAACGCACCGTGGCAGAAAGGTCGGTCTGCGAAATCTTTCTGTTCATTTTGTCTTTAAGCTTTGTAAGAAGCGGGCATGTTTTTGACTGCACCTCAAGCTGAAGCTCAACAAATTTCTCAAGATATTCGTCTTTTTTCTCGGGCTCTTCTTCCATAAGACGCGCAAGAGTTTTGCCCTTGATATACTCCGAAACAATCGTCCATTTGCCGTCTATTACGGTAACTTCGAGAATTTTCGGTATATTAAGACCTGTTTCTTCAATACGCGCCTGATTAAGCGCCTCGTTAAGAACGTCTGCCTTTGAGAAATCGCTGTTGAAAACTTTAAGGCATCTGTCGCCGTCGCGATAGACTGTTTTGTCATTTCTGACCGCTATGATTCTGTCTAAATTCATATTATATACCTCCCTTAAGCGTCTACTATGCCGTTTTGAGCTTTACGGTAAGTCTGTTTAAAATCGTGTGCGTCCGATTTAACGTCTTCTATATCTTTTTGCGTGGGCATTGCTTTCTCTTTGAAATGCTCTTTGCCGTAATACGCATTAAGGTACATCTGCTTAATCTCGCTCATAAGCGGATAACGCGGGTTTGCGCCTGTGCACTGGTCGTCGAAAGCCTGCTC